>JBPCQW010000526.1:0-4524 GCA_050997715.1 Hassallia sp. | reverse complement strand
ATTGGATCTTCGATGGTGATGATGTGTTTAGCCATCTCCTTATTAATGTAATCAACCATCGCTGCCATTGTGGTCGATTTACCAGAACCAGTCGGACCCGTCACCAAAATCAAACCTTTATGGTAGTGGCAGATATCGCGAAAAACTGTGGGTAAATTTAATTGTTCCATAGTCAGGATTTTCAGCGGAATTAACCGCATCACCATCGCATAGCCTTTGAGAGAGTCAAAGATATTAATCCGCACACGGGTAAAATCGTACTGAGTTGCTCCGTCAAATTCGAGATTTTCTTCAAAGTGCTTAATTTCCCCTTCCGTCAGCACCTCCCGCACCCAACTAATAAAAGTCTCTTTATCCGTTTCGGGATATTCTGTTAGCTGCATTTCTCCTCGGTTGCGGAAGCGAGGCACTTCACCCACACCCAAATGAATATCAGAAAAACCTTTATCGTAAGCTTCTTTAATCAACTGGGATAAAGTCATTCCCGAACTGCTTTTCGGACGAGCTGCACCAGGCATTGGTGGTGGAGTACCCGGACGATGAGAGGCAGCAGACACAGAAGTTGGTGGTGGAGGTGGTGCAGCGTTCATCGCGGCGCGGTTGGCAGTCTTTTCTGGTGTCATGTCCAGGGTTTGGGTAGCCTGACGTTGGGTGCTTAAGCTTGCTGGTGGTGGTGGGGGCAGTGGCGGGATATTACGGGTTGCGATCGGTGTCGAATTTGCTGGACGCTGTGATTCTGTCATATATCTTCAAATTAATTTGCGTTTTTGTAAAGAGGTGGAATTAGCGGCTAGTTTTGGTTCTAAAAATCTGCTATCAGCGCTCGTAAATGAGATCAGAAGCGATCGCACCGCAGCTTACTTACTCGCTTGGGAATGGGATAAGGCAAATAAATGTCTATCACCAGTTTTATCTTCTCTACCTTCACTTGTATCCCTTTTTTTTTCTTCGACTGCTTATCAGTTCAATAAATAATTTATCTCCCTGATATAGACTGGTTTAACACATCAAAGGTAGATAACATCTACAGTATATATAACTACTAAAAAAGTTTTAAAAAGCACTTTCTAGTAAATGTAAATATACTCATCTAAAGATGAGAAATTTGTATTAGGCATTTATACAACTGGCTAGCAAGTAACAGCCAAAGCAACGCAATATAGATTACTGAGCCGAATATGAGCAATTATGAGAATTTCCCTTGTTTTTAATAAGATATATTAAGCAGAAGTTATGTCTGGTGCTGGGAAGGCATCCTATTAATTAATACGTTTTAGCTTATACTCCTTAAGACAGATACTAAGGAGGGGTAGTCAAGAAAATGCTTATCACAGCATTTATCCATGATCCCCAAAGCTTAACTGTAAAGTTTATTAACTAAATGCTCATTTACCCGATTGGCTTTTATATACTAAAGTTCATTGAGACAGATATCGAATTTGCTTTAAACAAGCAAGATAAATATTTCACACTTTATTGGGAGGAAAATTCATGGTTGCAGTTCAAAGCTCTAATCTAGGCAAAACTCAATCTTTGTTGATGATCAAAAGCTTTTTAATCTGGTCTTTCACATTGGCAGTATGCTTGCTGGTTGTTGGTTTTCCTTTAGTTGTCTTGATGGCTACGGTCGGATGTTTGTTGTCGATTGTCTTACAATCTGTGATGCCTGTTAGTGCTGTTTTGCTGGTTGCTGGTGGTTTGATTTTGTTTAATGTAATGGCTGTTGTTTTCGCTGCTGGGATGTTAACTCTCAAGGGTGTTCATCCAAGTCAAGTCAGCTGGTTAAGCTGGCTGCATGGAGAGGCAGATGAAACGCAAACTAGTGTCTACGCTGCTTGTCCGTTGACTTGTGATATCGAAATTTAATTATCACTACCAAATTCGACAAACAGTGCATCTGCCCGGTCTTGCCGGGTTTTTTCATGTTTACTCTTCTACCTAATAATGTGCAACAAAACTGACCAAAATACCCAGAACTTGCTCAACTGGAGGAAGATTGTATTCTAAAAGTCCAATAGTTACCGTATTCGATTCAAGCTTGAGAAACTTCCATCTGTCCCCGGTAGTAACTGTACCAAAAATAGTAGGAACCGACTGATTATTTTGTTCATTAAAACGCTGTGCTGCAATCATTTCGGCAACGCACTGACCTAACCCTCCATTCAAATCTTCTTTTTTCGCTGACACCACAACTACCGCAGGTGCATCAATAAACAACTGTTCGGGAGAACGACTTATCAAAAAATCGCACACACCGTTTAGTCCTACTGATTGGTCTACAGTAAAATCATTTCCAGAAAATAAACTAATTTTCTGGGGAAAAATATCTTTAAGTTCCAACAAAATAGGACATATAAGCATTTCTGACCTAGCTTTTTCTGTATTTAATGCTAGAGCTAAAGGTAAATATTTATCCAAAAAAGCTGCCAAAAAAGGACTTGGCTGTTGTAATTCGATAGATGTTAGAAAAGTCGTTTCTTCAACGATTGTTAAATTAAAATCTTGTTTGACACGTCGTAACGTAAAGTCGCTATAGGACATTTATTTACCTTAGCTTTACAAGAGCGGTCATTATGCGCCAATTTTAGGAGTCCTATATCTTTATTAATCTTCAACCCAATATAGTAGACCCAAAGAAGTAACTGCACCAAAAAAGTGAGCGCCAATCATGTTGACGTTTGCGAGCATGACAAAAATATCTAGTGAACGAATCAGGTTTTCCGGTTGATAAACTGCGACTCCTTGAGGTTGCGCCAATGTTTTTCCCAATATAACTGCAACCGTCGCTTCAGATGCAACAAAAGATATTAATAGCCCTAGTAAACTAATGATTAATCCCAGCCGTAAAGCTTTGATTACGTCTTCTTTCTTTGGCTGGATTTGAGAATTCGGTGTTTGTAAAAGTTTAGCCAAACGTCTGTAACGCAGAGCATAATATACACGGAAGCACAGCAATAAAATACTAACAACAGCTAAAAATATACCGAACCCAATACCTGCATTATTCGTTGTTGCATCATACAGGAAACTTAATGTTATTTTTGCGGTTAAAAACTCTATGAATGCAACTCGGTATTATTTAGCTTCAAAAGGTGAATTCGGCGATCGCGCAGAACTAACTACTGAGGAATTGCTGAGGGATATACCCCATCTGCTACTAACACGGGTTTGTTAGTGTACTCTGCTTCTAACTTTTTCTGCAAAGTCAAATCCCACTTTAAGTTATATTCTCGTTGGAGATCGGCAACGACAAACGGACGCAACACACCTGTAACTGCAACCTTCTCACCTTTATTTACAGTTCCTTGGGGATTTGAAGCACTTATAACTAACAAATCTTGTCCACCAAGCAACTTGTCTTCATCGAGAGTGAAAGAACTTGCGTCTCGAATATCTTGCACTTCACCAGTTACCGCTAAAGTTTTGCCGTAGTATTGACTGGGGTTAGTGGTAATTTCCCCAGGTTTAGGTGAGAGTGCAATTGATTGGGCAATAATTGCGGGTTTACTCTCGTAATCTTTATACAAGTTGGGATCTAAATTCAACTTGTATTGACGCTCAATATCTGCAATGACAAATTTGCTAACAGGACCTGTTACCTGAATTGGTGTGTTGGGATCGGTAGGTAGAACAAAAGGTTTGCCCGAAGCATTTACAACTAATATGGATTCAGCACCAAAAAATTGCTTATCGCTAATTGTAAAAGTCGATTCACTCAGTTTTTTGATCGGTTGACTTCTCACCGTCACTGTTTTACCAATCAGTTGGGTTGTATTATCCGCTACTTCTCCAGCGGTGACATTAGTTTCTGGCACTTCTGCCTTTTGCTCTAAGTTGTTGGTACAAGCGGGAAGTACCAGTGCGGAAAGTACTAAAACAACAGCACCCTTACGACTCCATAGTTTTTGGACTAAGCTCGTATTTTGATTAACTCTATTCATCATTTAAAAAATCTCCATTCCGATTTAACATTGACTTAATTCAAAAATACTTGACCATCTCTTTGAATTCTTAATACACCTTGGTTGTTATCAAAATTAGTCGTTTCATCCAACGAAACTGATAGCGTTCCTTCAGAAGTAGAGACGGGAACAACTTTTATAAGTCCGCGATCTGGACGTACTAATGTGATAGTCACGGGTGTTGGTAGTCCTCGCAGGACAATTTCTTGTCCACCTGCAAGAAAGCGAGGTTCTGTATAACCAATCGCTTGATAAGAAATACCAGCGTTGGTATCATTTTTCAACTTTACATCTACTTTCCCTGCTGTGGGTGTAACAGTAGCGATCGCACTTTGTCTGCTTTCTGGAAAAGGTGGTTGTGTTACTCCTGTACGCTTATTATAAGGGTAGACAGGTACAACTACACCACTGTTTTGCTGACCATAAATTTGTCCTTGTCCCCCTTGTCTGGAAGTGAAGGCATTAGGAGGACATCCCTGTGGAACTAAAACTCTATTGCGGTGTGGTTGTTCGTAGAAAATGCGGGGGCAAGGGTTAAGTTTGGTACTTGGCTGCTGTGCCA
>JBPCQW010000516.1:0-5318 GCA_050997715.1 Hassallia sp. | reverse complement strand
CCACCAGGAGATGTTGATCGACGTGGAGTAAATGAAATTGCTGAAGCCTTTGGGATGCAGTCTATTAGTGTAGATATTGAGCCAAAATTGACTGCGGAAGAAATCAAAGTAATCGGGGATTTTGCTTACCTTGTCGGTATTTCTTTAGCCACCATCTCTCCCAAAGATGGCGGTCAAACCAATAAAGTTAAACTTCGGATAGTATGGTTGCTGCGAAAAGAAGCAGGCATCTGGAAGATTGCCCGCGAAATTTGGAATTCAAAACCTCTGTAGACGCTCAGACAAAAAAATACTAAAGCAGGGCAAACAAGCGATCGCTCCTTTCCCCTGACAAAAACCGACAATCAGTTTTTACACAGTTAAAATTGGGCGATCGCCTAAAAAGAGTCAATCTGGAGCCAAGTTTCTTAATCTGCGAGGTAAGAGTGCAAATTTCCAAACCAGCGATTCCTTTTGGTGGCTGTTTCACGACTGTTTCCGAAACTCAGATCAACAGTCAATTAGTGTTTGTGGGTTTGCCAGATGATGGGCAGTCGTCTTACCGTCAAGGCTGCGCTAAAGCACCAGAAAGAATCCGTAACGCCTATGATGGCTATTGTTACAATACTACAACCGAATCTGGTATCGAGTTGACCGCTGCTGTGGTCGATTTGGGAGACTGGCTACCACAAAGTTCTTGGGAGTTAACAGCACAGAGCTATTACGAAAGTGCCCAGTCTCTATTTCGTGCAGGGAAAATACCCTTTTTTGCTGGTGGAGATCATGCTGTAACTATTCCAATTGGCAAAGCGTTGGATGTTTTAGGTGAGCCAATTCATGTTGTGCAAATTGATGCACACCCGGATATGTATCCTGAGTTGGATGGCAATCCCAATTCTCACGCTTGTGTGGCAGCTCGCTTACTAGAGTTGAAGCATATTGCCTCAATTACCCAAATTGGGATTCGCACCATGAACTCGATTCAAAATCAGCAGGCTAAACGGTTTAGCGATCGCTTCCATTTGGTCTTAGCGCGTGACCTACCCGAACAATTAGAAGCGCTGCCACACCTTGAAGAAGGGGCACCAGTCTACCTCACCATCGATTTAGATGGTCTAGACCCAGCCTTTGCTCCTGGAGTTTCCCATCCTGTTCCTGGTGGATTGAGTTCACGACAGGTACTCAATCTCATCCAACGGGCACGGTGGAATTTAGTTGGTATGGATGTAGTCGAGTTAAACCCAGAGCGGGACGTGAACGATCAGACTGCAATTCTAGCTGCTAGGCTACTGCATGAAGGTATGGGATATGCAGTAAAGCAATCTTCTAAGTCCCTAGCGTTGTAAAAACGAGATATCTGACGGAATTTCTTAATAACGCCGACTCTGCATTGAACTGTAAATCAAGTTTTGTAATATGATTAGAAACAACTTTCTTCAGAAGATACTGAGGCTTTTTATCGCTTTTATTCTAGCGATCGCCCTCACGCTCGGTGGTTGGGATGATGCGATGCCTGCGGTGGGCTATGCCTACGCAGGAAACCTGCCCGAACCCCCTCTACGAGCAGTTGAAGGAACTGCCAAAAAAATGGGAGCTTGGTATACACCCCCCATGCCACAGAATATCAACGAGAGAATGCAGGGTCTCCACGCGACACTATTACCTAATGGCAAAGTGTTGATTGTCAATGGTGGTTCTGTTCGGCTTTCACTGGTCAGCAATGGCGTAGAAGGTAAAGATGGAAGAAAACCTTGGTTGCTGGATAACACCTCCCTGTTCGATCCCACCCTCTCCGATCCAGATCCGCTCCTTGATGCTGAGGGAAAGCCAATCAACCGAATTGACTATAGTGCCAATCCTTTTACCAAAATTAAATCGCCTCCTACACCCGTGAAATATAAAGGGAGCGATAGTGATAATGTCAATGACCCTTTCTGTGGAGGTCATCTGCACTTACCCAACGGAGATGTTCTTTTTGTCAGTGGCTCTTGGTTTCCCTATCCTGCTCCCACACCTCTAGGCACAAAGCAGGCTAACCGCTATGACTGGAAAGAAAATAAGTGGGATTTAGCGGGAGAAATGTCTGACGGTCATTGGTATCCGGCTTTACTTCCTTTGGACAACGGCAAAATTGCTGTTTTTTCGGGAATTAGCTTTAATAGTGTTTTGGCTGGAACTGACTGGGGGAATAACCTAAAGGTCTCCACCAAACTTGAAATTTACGATCCCACAAAGCCACCCGCAGATGCTTGGCAATCCATAGACCTCAAGAACTTACCTAACAGTCCTTATAAAACCCTCCAGGAAGATGGCGAACCAGATTTTATCGCCCTCTACCCCCATACTTACCCTACAAAAGATGGTCGCTTCTTAATTACAGGTGACTCAGGTGGTACTCGCGAACTCCCCCGACGCAAAACCCATAACACCTACTTCCTATCCATCAAAGACTTAAAGGATGGCTTATCCGTCTCTTTCGAGCCAGGTCCGAAAAGAGAAGGATGGTCTAAATACTATACTACAAGCCTGCTCGATCCCAATTCTCCTAATGGAGACATTTTGCTCATGGGTGGCTTGGAAGGCATGAACAATCCGAATTTCGGTCCCGACCTGCCGATTGAAGGAGCGAGAACTACTGCTGACCTAGAACGCTGGCAGGCTCCCCTGTCGGGAGGAATCGGTGAGTGGAAACTCAAGGATAATTTTCTCGGAACTAGTCCCTACGCTCGCCGCACCACTCATAACGCCGTTATTCTTCCTAGCAAACAAGTCTTGGTTGTTGGTGGAGGGAATTACGTATTTTACTTACCTGTCCATCATCCCACTTTGATGACACCTGATGAAAAGGCAACTCTAGGCTATAAAACTGAGTGGATGAATCCGGGTACAGAACCCAGACTGTATCATAGCAACGCCCTACTGTTGCCCGATGCGCGAGTTTTAGTTCTTGGGGGACAAGGTGGTTATGCAGCCTGGGATAACCGAAATGCTTCGATAACGGAACCTGTGGATCTAGTCAAGCAGGTTCGTCTTGATATTAAGGCTGGCACTGGTGACTTAGCCGAAAAGGGACAGAACTTCTTTTCCGCCGAAACTTGGCAGCCGGAAATATTTAACCCACCTTATCTATTCATAGATGGACCCCGTCCAGAGATCACTAAAGGACTTGAACAAATAACCTACGGTTCCGAACAGAAGATCGCCGTGAGCAATCCAACCGAAAAGGCATCTCTGGTTTTAATCAAGCTCGGATCGGTAACTCATGGTTATGATTTCGGGCAGCGGTTAGTTGATCTAAAATTTAAGCAAAGTACCATAAGGGAGCTTAATGGAAAGTCATTCTCCTTTACTTCCTTCACTGCACCCACGGACAAACACATGAGTCCTCCGGGCTACTACATGCTGTTTTACGTTAACGATAAAGGAAAACCCTCTCACGCCAAGATAGTGCAGCTTGTGCCGTCGAATATTCCAGTGGCTGATAAATCTGTTGCCGCACTCGGATTTTAAGAAATTTTGACACCTGTTTGATTATTTCGCCTCAAAGCATTGTTTGGCAATGTCTTGAGGCTTATTATTTCACTCTAGGTTTGATAAAAACGGAGAGGGGGGGATTTGAACCCCCGTTAGGTTTCCCTAAAACGCATTTCGAGTGCGTCACCATCAACCACTCGGACACCTCTCCACAAGACATATTAAGCCTATAATAATTACACTATCACGAACTGATAAATTTCTACAACACCGAAGCTCTATTTTCTGTAGCTTGAATAAACGCCTCAAACTCACCTTTGGGAGTCCATTGAATCGCCCCATCTCGCCCAGTAAAAAACAGTTTCGTTTGGCTTTGACTTAATTGAGAGACAATTTTCGGGTCAAGGTCGGCGTTAGGTGCGATCGCTATCTGTGGTTGCAGCGCCAAAACCAAATCTTTCAAAGACTCAGTAGCGCACCACAGGACTTGCGGGTGAGGCAAAGCTTTATTTTTCAGAAGTTGACGCAGTTCGTCTGACTTGAGATTGCCCACTAACAACCAACTTTGATTTTGAATTTGCATTTGTAAGACGGGTAATTGGTCATTGATTAACTGCACGACTGCCGAACCAGTATTCACAGTTTGACCGAGGGACAAAGGTTGATAAATTCCCTTACTTTTTGGCAGTTCCTTTTGGATAGCCTGACTTGCCAATATGTTGTCTGGGGTAGCAGAATAATCAGAGAAAACTTTAATCGGTAGACGTTGCAGCACCTCTAACCAACCATTGCTATCATTGCCTTGGAAATTGCTAGCGATCGCCCAATCAATTTGATTCACACCTTGCTGTTGCAAAAATGGTAAAATTGTGTAGCGTCCCGTACCTTCATCTCCACTATTAATCAGCGTTACTCTTCCTTGATTTTGAATGACCAAAACTGGTTCTCTATCAGCTGCAAGCACCGTAATCTTAAATAAACTACTTGCAGAATGCCAAACTGGTATCAACACCAAACCAATCGCAATCACACTTGCAAACCACCACCGTTGCTGCCACCAACGCACCAACCAAACCGATATAATCAGTGCATAGATTGCTAGCAGCTGCCAAATAGATATCGTGCCAACAGCAACAGAATTTCCTGGCAAATTTCTGAAAAATTCCACTAACTTAATCAGCCAATCAGTAGGATAATGTAACACCGCAGCGAAAACGCCGCCAGCGTCTGGCAAAATTAACGCAGGTATAGCGCTGATAATCCCACCAATACTAATAATAGAAATAAATGGTGTGCTAATGATATTTAGCAGTATGCTATAAGTCGGCACAACTCCAAATGTGTGAAGTTGCACTGGTAAAGTCCAAATTGTCGCCGCTAAAGGAACAGCAATTAAAGATGCGATCGCGCTAGGCAACCAATTCAAACGTTCAGTTAACGGTGGTACTGTCACTATCAATCCCAGCGTTGCTAAAAAACTCAACTGAAATCCTAAATCCCAAATCCACAAAGGATTAAACAGCAATAACAGCGTTGCCGCTAGCAATAGCGATCCTAGCTGCATTACCTTTCGCTTTAATACCAAACCAATTAACGCAGCAAATCCCATAATTACCGCTCTGAGTACCGCAGGCTGAAAACCAGTTAAACTCAAGAAAAGAATTAAAGCAAACGAGCCAATAATAAATTGGGTTACACGTCTGGTACGCCTTGTCAACCCCAGCACCACACCCAATATTAAAGAAGTTTGAAATCCGGAAGCAGCCAAAGCATGAGCTAACCCTGCTTGGACAAACAAATCGCGAATCTCGTAAGGCAAATCAACAGCTTTGCTACCCAAAACCATAGCACTGACAAGGGGACCT
>JBPCQW010000469.1:0-5312 GCA_050997715.1 Hassallia sp. | reverse complement strand
CGCAAGATTGGTTATGTAATTCAAGAAACTGGTTTATTTCCCCATTTCACTGTTGAACGCAATATAGGTTTAGTTCCTTCTTTGGAAGGTTGGAAACCCAAACAAATTAAAACGCGAGTTTATGAATTGTTGTATTTAGTCGGTTTAAATCCCGAACAATTCGCCCAAAGATATCCTCATGAACTTTCGGGAGGGCAAAGGCAAAGGGTGGGTGTGGCAAGGGCGTTAGCAGCCGATCCGCCCGTTTTAATGATGGATGAACCCTTTGGCGCACTCGATCCAATTACACGTTTAGAATTGCAACAAGAATTTAGAAGGTTACAGCAGGAATTAGGCAAAACGGTTGTTTTTGTCACACACGATATTCAAGAAGCTTTTGTTTTGGCATCAAGAATTGGTTTAATGTATGGCGGAGAATTGGTAGTATTAGATACGCCGGCAGAATTTAGGCGATCGCCTCATCCAGAAGCCCTTGCCTTTCTTGAATGTCTGCGTACCCTAGAAACCTTCTCAAAAGACAGTTTATGAAAGATTTTTTCCTGATAAAATACGCCCCCCAAATTCTCCAGCTTACCTTAGAACACTTATTTCTGGTAAGCATTGCAATTGGAATTGCCATAGTTATAAGTCTCCCTTTAGGTATTTTGATTACCCGCGTAACTCGCCTGCGGCAACCAATTCTCATTATTGCAAATATTCTCCAAACAATTCCGAGTTTGGCGCTATTTGGCTTACTCATCCCCATACCGAAAATTGGCGGAATTGGTGCAAGACCAGCAATTGTTGCACTTACTTTATATTCACTTTTGCCCATCATCCGCAACACTTATACTGGTATTACTAATGTCGATCCAGCCATTCGGGAAGCTGGACGGGGTATGGGAATGACAGATTTACAATTGTTGTTGCAAGTTGAAATTCCCTTGGCTATGCAAGTGATTCTCGCGGGTGTAAGGGTAGCGACGGTGATTGCTATTGGTGTTGCAACTATTGCAGCTGCAATTGGTGCCGGTGGTTTGGGAGAATTGATTTTTCGAGGTATTTCAGTTGTCAATAATGATTTGATTTTAGCTGGTGCAATTCCATCAGCGGTAATTGCTTTAATTGCAGATTTTGCTATTGGTTTGCTGGAAGGAAAATTAAAAGTTAAAAATTAACATGAAGATTCAAAGATTTTTCATATTCTGCTTTTTAACTTTTGCTTTGATAATTTCCCTCGCTAGCTGTCAATTTAATTCTAGTAATAAAAGTAGTGTTGATATTATTGTTGCTTCTAAAGGTTTCACTGAACAAGATATTTTAACTGAATTATTAGCACAGCAAATTGAAACAACAACTAATTTAAAAGTTGAGCGTCGCAGCTTTACTAGTACTTTGGTGACACACAATGCTTTGATTGCTGGTAAAATTGATGCGTATGTAGAGTATACAGGCACGGCTTTAACTAGCGTGCTGAAGCAAAAAATTATTAACGATCCAAAAGTAGTTTATGAAAAAGTGAAACAAGCTTACGCGCAAAAATTCAATTTAGAAGTAATAAAACCTTTGGGTTTTGAAGACACTTTTGCGATAATTATTCGCGGTGAAGATGCCAGACGTTACAATCTTCAAACTCTTTCCCAAGTTGCTAAATATACACCTCAATGGCGTGGTGGTTTTGGCTATGAATTTGCGGAAAGGGAAGATGGTTTTTCCGGATTAGCGAAAACTTATGATTTACGCTTTGCTCAACCTCCTCGCTTGATGGATTCGGGGTTAGTATATCGCGCTTTGCTGCAAAAACAAGTAGACATCATAAATGCTAATTCCACTGATGGGCAGATTGCCCGCTTAGGTTTGGTGGTGCTAAAAGATGATAAGCAGTATTTTCCTCCTTATGAAGCTGCACCAATTGTGCGTCAAGCAACTTTGAAGAAATATCCAGAAGTAAAAAAAGCGATCGCACAACTTTCTGGTAGAATTACTGCTGATGAAATGCGACAATTAAATTATCTGGTTGAGGGTGAATTACAAGATATCAAAGACGTTGTACGCCAGTTTCGCAAATCTAAGGGTTTAGCTTCACCCAAAGATAATATTAGCAATTCGTAATCAGCAGTTTATTGCTCATGTAATTTAAGCACTCTTCGTGCTTACTACAAAATTTTTATGAGTGAATTTATGAATACTAATTTACGCCAAGTTATCAAAACATCAGTTCAAGCTAGTATTGTTTGGTTTTGTGTTGCGAGTGGAAGTGTTCTTTCTCAAACTCTACCTCTTTCCCCTAATTTGATTGGCTTCAACTCAGATGAAGGAGAAAAGTTATTAATTGACAGTAAATCTAGAGAAGATTTTTTTCCCCTCAGCACGCAGTTTATTACTCAAAATAATCAAGCATATTGTGGGGTAGCTAGTATTGTGATGGTGCTAAATAGTTTAGGAATTCCCGCACCAGAAGCACCACAATATAAGCCCTATCGAGTGTTTACTCAAGAAAACTTTTTTAGCAATGAAAAAACTAAAAAAGTGCTTCCGCCTGAGGTTGTCTCTCAAAAAGGCATGACTCTAGACCAAATTGGTGGATTATTAGCAAGTTATAGTGTAAAAGTTAATGTTTATCATGCTGCTGACACTAGTTTAGAAAAGTTTCGCTCTCTAGCAGCAGAGAATTTAAAACAGCCAGGAAATTTCATTTTAATTAATTATTTACGCAAAGAAATTGGGCAGGAAAAAGGCGGACATATCTCACCCTTAGCGGCGTACAATGAGCAGACAGATAGATTTTTAATATTGGATGTTTCGCGTTACAAATATCCCCCCGTGTGGGTGAGAGCAGCAGACTTGTGGAAGGCAATGTCAACTACTGATTCTGAATCACGTAAGACACGGGGATTTGTATTTGTCAGCAAAGGTTCTTAAGCGCAAAGAGCACTTGCTACATGAACGTTTATTTTAGATTACAAAACTAATTTACAATTAAACCATCCTGAACTCGGATAATCCTTTTAGTTTGAGCAGCGATATCTGGTTCATGAGTTACTATCACAATTGTGATACCTTGTTCGTTAAGTTCTGTTAACAAACTCATCACCTCATAAGAAGTTTGAGTGTCTAAAGCTCCCGTTGGTTCATCTGCTAAAACTAATGCAGGTTTATTAACTAAAGCACGCGCGATCGCTACTCGTTGTTGTTGTCCCCCAGAAAGTTGGTTGGGACGATTGGAAATGCGATCGCCTAATCCCACCCTTCTCAAAGCGTCTAATGCCCTTTTACGGCGTTGTGGCTTTGGTAGGTTGGCATAAACCATTGGTAACATAACATTATCTAAAGCACTTGCACGCGACAGAAGGTTAAACTGTTGGAAAACAAAACCGATTCTTTGGTTGCGAATATACGCTAATTCATCATCATCAAAAGTAGTCAGGTTTCTACCTTCAAAAATGTAGTTTCCAGTTGTCGGACGATCCAAACAACCGACAATATTCATCAGCGTAGATTTGCCCGAACCTGACGCACCCATAATCGAGACATATTCACCTTCCTCAATAGAGAGTTGAATTCCCTTAAGTATGGGGACACTAACTTCTCCTAAATGGTAACTTTTAGTAATCGATTCCATCCAAATCATCGTTGGCATATTGATTTTTAGTTGATAGTTGTTAGTTAATATTTGTTAACTTTCGTAGGGTGCGTTACGCCGAAAGTACGGCACCCTACCAAAAAAGAGCATTACATAAAATTTATATTAATCACTTCGTAAAGCGGTAATTGGATCTAATTTGGAAGCGCTTCGTGCTGGAATTACCCCCGCGAGTAAACCAACAGTTAACGAAAGTCCAAACCCGACAATTACTGACCAGAAAGAAACTACAAAAGGAAACTTGAAAATAGTTGCTGCCACTAAAGCAATCAAAATTCCACTTCCGATTCCAATACCTCCCCCAACAGTAGAAATGACGATCGCTTCCGCTAAAAATTGATTGAGTATCGCAGAATTTGTCGCTCCTACTGCTTTGCGAACTCCGATTTCCCGCGTTCGTTCGACGACGGAAACCAGCATAATATTGGCAATTCCAATTCCACCAACTACTAAAGAAATTCCAGCGATCGCTACCACCATTACCGTAAATAAACCGACAATATTTGTAAAGGTGCTAATAATATCAGCTTGGTTAGTAATCCGAAAATCATCAGCTTGCGGTGGATAGATATTGTGACGCAAACGTAAAAGATTTGTAACTTGAAACTGAACAGCATCTAACTGTTCTTGATTTCCAGCTTTAATTAAAATTGCATTTACAGAAACACCAGATAAAGCATTGTTACCAACAAGTCTTGCCGACATACTACTAAGAGGCATAAAAACTAAGTCATCTCGATCTACTCCTCCTTGGGAACCCTTAGATTGCGTGACGCCAATCACTTCATAAGCTTCTCCTTGAATGCGGATTCTCTTGCCTATGGGATCACCACCATCGGTAAACAGAGTACTCTCAACTGTCGGTCCAATAACAGCAACTTCTTTAGCAGTGTCCAATTCTTCTTGATTAAAAAATCTCCCATTTTGGATTTGGATATCTCTAACTTGTGGGTAATTTAAATCTGTACCATAAATTGGTGTTGAGCTGTTCTGACCTGCATAAACAATTTGTGAATTTCGTTGGAGGTAGGCAGAGACAATTTGGGCAGATGGTGCTTGTTGCGCGATCGCTTTCGCATCATCCCAAGTTAATGTACTGCTAGAACCAATTCCTTGACGGATATTTCCGCTTCTAGCAGCACCAGAAAAGACCGAGAGAACATCCGGACCCAAAGCCTGTATCTGTTGCTCGGTTCCTTTTTGCACACCCTGCCCAACAGATGTAATGGCAATTACTGAGGAAATCCCAATAATTACGCCCAGCATCGTTAATCCTGTGCGTAATTTGTTACTCCAAAGTGTCTCCACCGCCATTGACAATATTTCTAGCAGTGAGACAGTAGAGCTACTTTTATGTTTAGGTAAAACCTTAAGCATATTGTGATATTTATAACTAATTTTTTAAGGCGCACCACCACGACCACCGCCGCCACGACCACCGCCACCACCACCTCCCACACCAGGAAGAATTCCGCCTCGCGGTGTTGATTGCGGTCGTGACCCTGGTGGAAAGCTGAGTAATACCCTTTCTGTCCCTTTCAATCCAGATTTTATTTCAGTATATTTATTTACAGTAACGCCAGTCTGAATCCGCGTAAACACAGGTTTATCATCTTCTCCTGCCACAAACACACCTGTAGACTTTTCTCGGCGCACAACCGCTGCTGTTGGCACTACAAGCACATTTTCC
>JBPCQW010000464.1:0-5612 GCA_050997715.1 Hassallia sp. | reverse complement strand
TGTGCAACAACTGCGCCACCACACTTGGGTTATCAATCGGTGGAGATGTATCGGGTAAAATGCAAATTCTTGTAAAACCGCCAGCAGCAGCAGCTTGCAACAAAGAGGAAATAGTTTCCCGTTCTTCAAACCCAGGTTCCCCGGAGTGACTATATAAATCTACCAACCCAGATCCTAAAATTAATCCCCGACAATCTCTGATTTGAGTATCGGCACTAACATCAGAAATACTTTCGGCGACGGAACTGATATAACCATCAGCAATCAACACATCAGCTATTTGGTCAGTTTCCGAAACTGGGTCGATAATTCGTACTTGTTGTAGCAGTTCAGTCATAAAAATTTTGAGTTACGAGTTAGAAGTTAGGTAGAGACGTTCCGGACCGAACGTCTCTACGAGGAGTTAGGAGTTAAAAGGCGTGAAGTTATTTACTCATTGCTTCTTCGTCCTAACTTTATTCCTCACTCATAACTCCTCACTCCTCACTTTTCTAAAGTGCGCCGGCTGCGGTTTTATCGAGTACGCCTCCACCTAAGTGAGTGGTGATATTCATTGCTTGCAGTACTGGTAAACCATTGAGTCCAGAAGGGTAATCGATAACGCTGATTGCGCCATTTCCTTGACGGAAGTTCCAGAAATTTTCTGGGGGTAAACCGAGAATCTGACAAAGCAAGGTTTTATTTGTAGCGTCGTGAGCGACTACTAAGCCGGTTTCGAGTTGATTTAGTATTGCTGTTTCAACTATAGATTGCCAAGCAGCAATACTGCGATCGCACACTTGTTGCAGATTTTCCCCTTCAGGCATTTGTACTTGTGCTGGAATTGTCCGCCAACGTTCCAACTCTCCCGGATATTCTTGCTCTATTTCTTTTTCAAATTTTCCTTCCCAGAGTCCGTGACTAATTTCTCTTAAACCATCAACTAATTCCAACTTTACACTTTTATGATGCTCTAAAATAATCTCCGCTGTTTCTTTAGGACGCAGCATTGAACTACTAACGGCAAAATCAATTGTTACTTGTTGGAGAAATTCGCCGGCTTTTTGTGCTTGAAGCCTACCATTATCGTTTAGGGGGATATCAATTTGCCCTTGAAATCTACCTTGACGATTCCATTCAGTTTCACCGTGACGCACCAGCAACAATCTGACTCCTTGATGATTCGGTCGCAAGGAAGGCAGAGTTTCGTTCAAATGTTGCGTCTGATTCATCGATTCTAGTTGGACTGGTTCTCCTAATCCCCCAGAAAAATTTAGTACGCTGATGCCACAGTTAGATTGCTGTATGCAATGATAGCGAGATGGAGAAATCGACAACGCGGTGCTGATTAACGCCCGATTAATACCGTTATGCCCAACTATTAATATAGTTTGCCCTTGATGGCGAGACAAAATTTCTTGCCAAAACTCCCGCGCTTGTTCGTATAAAGCTAAAACCGGGAAATGTTCTTTTGTTTTCTCAGTTTCTGGAACTAACATCCGCAGTTCGTGAGGACGTTCTTTCCAGGTGCGGTAGTCTTCGGGAAATTTCTGCTTGACATCAGCAGTGAGCATTTTCTCCCACAAAGGAAGGTCAATTTCCAGCAATTTATCAAAAGTTTGCGGTACAGCAGATCCAGAATTATTTGTCAATTGACTGTGGATAATATCTGCTGTCTCTTTCGCTCGTCGTAAAGGACTGCTGTAAATGGCATTAAATTGAATATTACTGAGGGCTTTACCTACTAAACTGGCATCATTACGACCTTTTTCGGTGATGGTGGACGCATCTATGCGACCTTGGACACGCTTTTCTGTGTTATATGTGCTTTGACCGTGGCGCACGATGATCACACGAGTCATCTTTTTTGCCCTCCTCTATCTAAAGGAATAATTTTACTGCAAAGTGTTTACAAATTGGCATTTTTGCCAACTTAATGATTTTAGGCGATCGCAGAGCGACTCCTTTGGAGTATCGCCTAAAAATAAAGTCCCCTCTGTCTTTGAGTTGGTTATATACAACGTAAGACAAAGGGGCTATTTGATTCTACACCGACTAAATCCTTTCCCTAACCGCAACCATTGATAAAAATCCGTAATTAGCACTCTTGTGTGCTTAAAATTAATGCTATTGACCAAAAAGCTGCACTTGCACCCCATCATTAACGCTGTTATCAGACTGATCCGGTTGCAAGATAATCGGAGTGTCTGTCAGTGTTAGAGGTTCATCAAGCCTTCTTAATTCGAGTTGATCGCCGATTTGCAAAATACCCATAGGGATAATCTTTTCCGTATTATTACCAGGAGCATTGGCAGAATTGCTTGGTGCAAAAAATTTGGCGTAGTCGTCCTGTGCTGTTCTATTATTAATTCCGCTGAGAGAATCACCAGTTAACATGTATTGTAGTGTGTTTGAGTTTTGCGTTGGTGGTGATTGTGCGTAAACTGAATTTTCCAAGCTTGTTACACTTGCGATGATTGCCAAGGCTGCAATAACTTTACTGTTCATTAGTTTTATCCAAATTGTTTTTTATTACTTGTCTTTATTCTACAAACAAGTTATTTTTATTTGCTGTAATTCTAAGCTGTTTCATAGATAATAACTGTATTTTAATATAGTGGCTTTGTCAATAAATTATCTTCTCTGTTAAGTAAAACAAATAGATAAAATATTATTATTTTCAGGTATAATTTCTGATTGTTGCAAATCATGTCAACAAGCAACATAATACTGAGAATTATTAAGAACAACTTATTCCAACATATACCTCTTACAGTTATTTAGAAAAAGGGGAAGAACGCACAAGAACAAGAAAAAGTGATTTTTCTTACAACTTTAGTTAAGATGGGTGAATATTACCTCTGGTATTAGAGGTAAGCCTTAAGGCATAAAAAAGTAATTTTTTCTAATAATCAAATTCAACTGATGCCATTTGATACTGAACTACTACCCCGTATTAATGCCAAATCCGTCCGGGAAAATGGTAAACAATATTATCTAGATGCTAAAGGAAGTCGCTTTCCGAGTGTGACAACTATACTTAATGCCACGAAACCAAAAGAAGAACGTGACAGACTATTCAACTGGAAAGCGCGTATTGGTACAGAAGAAGCTACCCGCATTACCACAACCGCAAGTCGTCGGGGAACTCAAACCCACAAACAAATTGAGCGCTATTTAGTTGGTGAAAATCCTGTTTGTCCGGAAGGAAGTCTTCCTTATTGGGAAAGTATCAAACCGATTTTGAAAGAAATTGATACAGTAAAACTGATTGAAGGCTCAGTTTTTCACTACGATTTGAGTTATTCAGGAAAAGTTGATTGTGTTGCTAATTATAAAGGCATTCCCTGCATTTGTGAGTGGAAAACAGCAGACAAACCGAAAAATTCAATTGAGCGTTTATATGAGTATCCACTGCAACTTGTGGCATATATGGGAGCCGTAAACGATTATTATCGAGATTCTGATATTAAATTAAATCATGCATTATTAGTGGTAGCGATTCCAGAAATGCCGGCTGAGGTATTTTGGTTTGATTCTGAAGCCATGAATAATTACTGGGAACAGTGGCAAAAACGAGTTGATGAATATTGGAAAAGGTTGTAGAGACGTAAGGAGTGGAACGTCTCTACGATAAATTAGGGATTTTATACTAATATTTAGCGATCGCCTAAATTTTACTTTCCTATAGCTTTCAACAAAAACCCCACCACAAAGCCAATAATTACCCCGGAAGTATGTCCAACAAAGCTGATTTGTGGAGTTGTCAGATCGAAGATTGCTTGTAACATAATTAGTGATAAGATTCCCCGCAAACTCTTAGAAGCAATGCGCGTTTTATGTCTTAGCCAGTCAGAAAACAAGATAGCGGCAAAAGCACCAACTAAACCCATTACACATCCAGATGCACCAACCACAAATTCAGTTTTAGAATATCCCATTACTGACATAAAAGTAACGGCTAGCATTGAGCCTAAACCAGTAGTAAAATACAATATTAAATATCGCAGTATTCCTAAATTCAATTCTACTAAACGACCAAAAACATAAAGACCAAACATATTCATTAATAAATGCAAAAAACCAAAGTGCAAAAAAGCAGCAGTAAATAAACGCCACCAATCTCCCTTGATAACTTCTGTTGGCACTAATGCACCTAAACGGTACAAACTCAAGAAATTAGTACTACCACCAAATTTAATTTCTAAGGCAAAAGCAAATAAATTCAACCCGATAATTAAGTAAGTGGCAATTGGTTGATATCGCGTTAAGTCAGCTTTCCCGCTGTATTTGGCTTCTTGCAATAATTCAGCACCAATTCGAGATAAAATTTGTTTTGATTTATCAGTTAATATTGTTTCAGCTTCAACTATAGGCTGAGATAAGCGTCTTTCAATTGCACCATGAAAGCGAATATCATTGTTGTCACGGATACTTAATAACTGTTCTCTACCTAATAACTCATTTCCTGCTGCTAGATTAGCTGTTGCTAGCCAAAATACTTGAATTGTTGGCGAATAAATTCTGAGTGAACCATTAATTAATGCTTTTACCTGTTCTATTTCACCGCAAAACGCTAACACAAACATACGTGCTAGATTACGTGTGATTAAGTTAGGTATTTGCTCGATGCTGCGTTCATAATACTCCCATGCGTGCAGTAAACTATTTAAATCGCCAGTTTCGCCAAGCGATCGCAAATAATAAAGCATCATTTCGCTATCTTTTTGCAATCTTGCTTCAGATAGATTTTCTTGTATCCACAGTAGCATTTCTTCCCAACGAGCATCGATTTGGTAAAGTGTAACAATGGCAGATCGACCAGTTGGTGTATCCGTCGTTTTGTAACGGTTTAGAATGGTTAGGGCTTCTGCGATCGCTCCCCGCTGACCTAAATCTAAAGCGCGTAACATTTCCGGTTTTTCCCGCAAACCATCCGCAGGATGCAGCCAAGACACAAATTGAGCTAATTTGCTGGCTTGATGGTAACGTTGTTGAGCAACAAGTTGATTAACTTTTCTGTTAACAAGGTTAGGTACAAGTATGAAAATCACCCAAAAGCATCCACCAACCAAACCACCTAAATTGGGAATTAGATAAGATGTGACTGCTGTGACAACAAAGATAAATATAGAAACACAAATCCAGCCACGATTGTCATTAGCAGAAGTACGAAAAGCAGAAATCGTGGTAGTAACGCATGATAAACAAACTATCCAAATCAATAAATTATTAATATCCATAATCTGATTTGCACCACATTAGAGAGGAACTACTATCATAGTTCCCTTTTCAGTATGCGTTTATGTAGCAATCCTAAATGATTCGTCAGATTCTCTCTTTCTTCTCTTAGCGTCCTTTGCGTCTTTGCGGTTCGTTCATTCCAGATTTATTTTTCACAACTAAGATATAACTATAGCAATTATGGAAATACCCCCAGCATTTACTCATTAACTAACATCTCAGGTGATTTTTCCTTGCCATCAACATTATCTGAATAATCAGATATAGAAACAAAATTATCTGCTGCATCTTTAATAAAACCAGCTACAGGTACAGCAATCAGCAATCCCAACAACCCACCAATATAAGTTCCTACCAGCAAAGAAACTAACACCCAGATAGGTCGAAGT
>JBPCQW010000461.1:0-2805 GCA_050997715.1 Hassallia sp. | reverse complement strand
TGGATTGGTTTAGTAGCGAAAGTAATAACTGTGATTTTTGTGAAATTTTATCTCGTTCTGCTTCATTAATTTGAATATCTAACCTGCGGAGGAAATCTTCGTTGTATTTTTCCTCTTGCTCCAATGTTGTAAGAGCTTCTACATAACAAATGCTCGGCATTGCTAGACAAACAGATGTCGGCGTATTAAGCAGTAAATTTTTTGCTTGCGGATCTTGCCGTTTAGCAATGCCCATCAAAAAATTAGTTTCAACGTAAAGTATCACAGAAAATTGCTAATAAGCTTGAGTAGTTCCATCTTCTAATAGTTGTAATAAACCAATATCTGCTATCTGTTTTCTAAAAGGTGGTATTTGCGATTTCCAATGATAAGCTAAGTCTCGCAACCAAGCTTCTGTAAGCGTTATTAAGTAAAGATTATATATTTTTTTATTGCTGAATTCTGTTTCGTAAAGACTCAGTACATCAGGAGTATTAAGACAGAGAATCGGTTCTGATAAATGTTTTCCGTCCCATTGAAAAATCATAATAGTTTTTACGTCAACAAGCATGGCAAAAGGAATCAACGTTTTTGCAGCTTGCAAGTAATCACTAAGTTGCAAGATAGCATTTTCTTTTGCCCTTTTTGTTTTGAAGTCAAATGGAAAACCTTGGACTTCAGCTATCAGAATAACTTGCCTATCTTTGTCTAAAACAACAAAATCAGGAAAGTCTACATCGTCTAAGTTTGTAGCTTGCATTGTTCTAATTTCCTACCAAGTTCAAGTTTGTTTTATCCGATCGCCTAATAATTCTCATCCTAACTACTGTTAAATAAAGTTACTCACTCAGCCATTAACAAAACAACAGCATAAGCACAAATACCTTCTTCGCGTCCTACAGGACCTAATTTTTCGTTAGTTGTGGCTTTGATACCAACTTGATTTGGTGAAAGATGCAAAACACTTGCTAGTTTGTCGCGCATTTTATCAATATGTGGTTTTAACTTTGGACGTTCTGCGACTACTACCGAATCAATATTGCCAATTTGCCAACCGCGATCGCGTATTAGTTTATCTACTTGAGCTAATAACATTAAACTATCAGCTCCTGCCCATTGAGCATCGGTAGGTGGGAAATAATGTCCAATATCCCCCAAAGACAAAGCACCCAACATCGCGTCCATAATCGCGTGCGTCAAAACATCAGCATCACTATGTCCTAACAAACCAACTTCGTGAGGAATCTTAACACCTCCCAAAATCAAAGAGCGATCGCTCACCAATCGGTGAATATCATAACCGTTACCAATGCGAATATTAGTCATTAGTTAGTTGTTAGTTGTTAGTTGTTAGTTGTCCCCTTGCCCCCCTTGCCCCCCTTGTCCCCCTTGTCCCCCTTGTCCCCCCACTCCTCCACTCCCCGGCTCCCCCACATCCAAAAGAGGGCATTTGGCACAAAGGCTTTTAATTCAGTAAAATGATTTTCAGGCAAAGGGAATATTTTTCCCACCAAAGAATATTTTCATCCCGATTTAGGATGAAAGGTGTAACGCAATTGACATTCTACACAAATTTACAGATAGGTTTGAGAACTTCGACAATTGCATTGAGTAAAACGTAAAAAACGCAGAAATCCGTAAGTAATTGATAATTGCTATTGCCGCTAAAAGAATAGATATCTATTTTTGATGATATTTTATCCGGATAAAAAATATCACTTGAAACTAGCTGATTTCAATAGAACTTACAGAATAGTAGTCTGTGATGCTGTATTAAAGGGAATCTTATGTATCAAATATCAAAACAAAACAGAAAATTATCCGGTTTGGTAACGCTGTGTTGAGCATCACAGAATTAAGTTAAAACGCGTAAGTCCTGTTAAAATTTTTAGTTTATCTGACAAAATACAGGAAACAATATGAGCGCCAAGCAATTCCATAGGAAGCTGCTATATCGTCAAGGGGTCAGAGGTTAGAGACTAATGGGGCGATTTGAGAACCGACCAGAAAACCCGCGTGCAAGAGGCGAAATATCTAGGGCAGCAGAAACTGCCTTGTGGGGTGTAGTTGAGGATTTGCAGAGCCTCCAGCAGAATTTGCTCAAATCCTTACAAGAAGATATAAATCGGCTGGAGTCTGACAAGAAACACTTAGCTGATGAAATTAAACGACTGCAAACCGAAAAGGAACAGCTACAACAGACCAAGCAAATAACTGAGCAACAAGCTTTGGTGCGTCAATTGGCGCAAGTTTTAGCAAATCATATATCTTCTCAATTACAATCTTCGCTTTCGGCTTTAGCTAATCAAGCAATTGATCGCGATTTACACCAAGGAAATGCGATCGCCGCAAGGGGTGTCGCAGGTATCGCATCAGATGAGGCTAACAGTAATATTGTTACAGAAATTAATAAAAATACCGAGCAACTGATTGGCAGTCTAGATGACACCTTAACTATCACCTTGAAGTTACTGCAACAAGAGTTAAATAACCATCAAAGTGGTATTTCTCAACAGTTGTCTCGGATGCAAAGCCGACAACAGCAAGGGGAAGCGATGTTGGCAGAGTTAACCAATCGACTCAACAAGGAACTGGAAAAAAAAATTCTACCTACACCAGTTACCCCAACGAAGTCTGTTGAGTTGACACCAAACGAGCAAAAACAGGAGAATGTCAAAAATACTTCTCCAGCCAAAGAAGTCAACAAACCTCCTCAAACAGTTTCTGTTGTTCCTAAAGAAACATCGACAAACGGAACTACATTATCTGTTTCTTCTATAGCAGAAAAAGAAGTCAAAAAACCCCCCGAACCAACTTCTGTTATTC
>JBPCQW010000439.1:0-3516 GCA_050997715.1 Hassallia sp. | reverse complement strand
GGCAAACTAATTCGCACTTTAACCGGACATTCCCAACCTGTAAGTAGCGTCGCTTTTAGCAGTGATGGCAAAACCGTTGCTTCTGGAAGTTACGACAAGACGATCAAAATCTGGTACTTCGATTTAGATAATTTACTTTCGCGAAGTTGTCAGAAGCTGAAAGCTTATCTGATTACCCATCCAGAGGATTTAGAACCACTGACATTTTGTCAAGAACAAGATCCCGATATTTTATTGGCAGCAGTCCCATTCATGGTGACAGCCGGAGAAATTTCCGCCAGAAATGGTAATTTTGAAGATGCCCTTGCCAACTTCAAAACAGCTAAAAAATGGGACTCTAAATTAGACATTAATCCAGAAGTCAAAACTGATTCTCTCCGCTTAGAGTTTGAAGGGAGAGAGTTAGCCAATAAAGGCGATTTTGATGGTGCAATAGCCAAGTTGAAACAAGCAAAGCAACTAAACGCCAAAATTGACTTCGACACAGTTACCGATGGTGTGCAGAACGATCCCGAAAAAGTTGCCAAAGAACTTGTCAGTGAAGCTTTAGTTCAACAAGGCAAAGAACAAGCAGACAAAGGTGATGTTGACGGTGCAACAGCCAAGTTGAAACAAGCACAGCAACTAAACGCCAAAATTCTCGTTAATTATAGTACTGAAGGTGTGCAAACTAACCCCCAAACTGTTGCCAAAAAACTTGTCAGTGAAGCCTTAGTTAAACAAGGTAAAGACTTAGTTAAACAAGGTAAAGATTTAGTTAAACAAGGTAAAGACTTAGCCACACAAGGTAATTTGGACGGTGCAGTTGCCAAGTTTAAACAAGCACAGAAACTAGATGCCAAAATTGACCTCGACACAGATACCGATGGGGTGCAAACTAACATCCAAGCTGTTGCCAAAGACTTAACCATCAAAGGATTTATTGCTCAAGGCATACAACTAGCCAGTCAAGGTGATATTCGCGATGCAGTTGCCAAGTTTAAACAAGCACAAAAACTCCAACCCAAGGTAGATATCAATCCAGACATTGAGGGTGTACAAAATAACCCAGAAAAAGTAGCCCAAGACTTTTACATAGCCGCTTTAATTGAGGAAGCCGAAGAACAATTAAAGCAGGATGAATATAGCAAAGCGCTTGCAGTTTATAAAAAGATTGAAAACTTAAACCCAACAAAAGAAAACCTAGCTAAATCTTGGGATAGTTTGTGCTGGCAAGGTAGCCTACAAGGTTATGTCAAGAATGTAGTTAACGATGCTTGTGAAAAAGCTGTGAAACTTGCACCCAATAATGCTAGTATCCGCGATAGTCGCGGTTTAGCCAGAGCGCTAACTGGTAATTTTCAAGGTGCAATTGAAGACTTTCAGATATTTATCGAATCAACTAACGACCCTGAAGAGAAGAAAAAACGGGAAAGCTGGGTGAAAGACTTGCAAGCCGGTAACAATCCCTTTACCCCAGAGGTGTTAGACAAGTTGTAGAGACGCGATTTATCGCGTCTGTGTGGGAGCGAGGGTGTAGAGACGCGATTAATCGCGTCTTCTTCGGGTCGTCTACAAGGCAACAGACGCGATAAATCGCCGTCTCTACATATATATATGTGATTTCCCGGACAAAAAATCAAAGGACGAAAAGAACGCTAACGCACTTACACTATCAAGTAAGCGATCGCAAAACACAATGTTTTATTCTTGTGTCGTAAGGACAGCTTGAATTTTCATCACGACAGCTTTAACGTTAGTAAGGACAGCTTGAATTTTCATCACGACAGCTTTAAGGTTAGTAACGACAGCTTCGATTTTCATCACGACAGCCTCAACGTTAGTAACGACAGTTTCTATATTATAAGCAAAACTTAAGCGTTGGTAACGACAGCTTTTATTTACATAATAAAACCTTATGCGTTATTCACAAATCGTCAAGTTATAACAAGCGATGTTTGACGACAAGTTGATGCAGCGTCTACGCATTGAAGAGAAATGCGATGTCTATCGACGAGTCGCTTTGCATCTACGCTTGTTAAACATCACAACTGTTCCCACTCATCCTTCTCAATCCCAGCTTGTCGCAATATCTCAGCCAAAAGCCCCTTACCAATATCACCTTTGCGAGGATTTGGTATTCGTACCGTGATATCATCTTTAATCATATATTGATGCTTGCCACCAGAATACGGTCCCTCAAACCCTAGTTGCCTCAAGTAGCGAATTAAGTCAGGACGCTTGATAGGTTTGAAAGTAGGCATTATGCCGCTTCCTTAATAGACAATTCAATGCCATCAACTACAGGTAAAGCCAAATTTCGCGAAACTCGCAAGAAAATCCACTCTTCCAAAACCTCTTCTAATTCTTCTCTACAGACTTCCAAAGTATCTGTGTTAGCCCAAACACCCTGAAATCCAGGAATTTCTCCATAAAAAGTGCCATCATCTGACAAAATCTTATATTTCGCTTCATGCAAAGCAGCTTTTATGTATTTTGTCAACATAAGCAGAGTGTTTTAATTGTCTAGAATATCTATAAATAGTTTAACTAAAGGCTGTGTCAACTTTATTCATTCCTACTTTGCTGCTGATATTCGCTGATAGTCTTGAGTGAAGCCTTTGAAAAACAAGATTCCCGACAACTTATGCGAAGTCGGGAATCTGGTGCGCGATCGCATAACTCAAAATCTCAAATTACATCACACCTCCGGTTCAATTCCCGCATCTCTAAGCTGTCGTGCTAATCTATCAGCACGTTGACGTTCATCCTCAGCACGCTGACGTTCCCCATCAGCACGTTGACGTTCATCATCCGCACGTTGACGTTCATCATCTGCACGTTGACGTTCCCTAGTTGTCAACTCCGAACCCCACAGCAGCAATTCTCCGCTTTCATCCCACCAGCGCAGCCAATAGCCATTTCGATTTTCGCGACTACCTGACCACACACCGAGAAAAAGGTTCATTTCTGCAATCCAGCAACGATTATTTACATCCAAATCTTGAATTTGATATCGTCCTGAATCATCCAATCGATAAACCTCCAATACTCCAGTACTAGGTTCAAAAATTGCATAATTGGGAACTTGTAAAATCTGTTCGTAAAAAAACCACTTTCCCGGTGGATAAGTTGGTTTACTTGAATATTCCCCACCTTCAGTATCAGAAATAAATTCCATCACAATAACTGGAATATCTCCTTGAAGTCGCGGAGTATAACTACGAATCACCTCTTCTCGTGAAACCCGAATTGCTGGTACATATCCCCAATCAGGTGCTTTCACCACAAACTTATTATTTAAAGTGGCACAAATACCGTAGTTAGTGGTAGTCAAAGCATTTGCGGGTAATTTACCAGCAAATACCAAGCTTTCAGTTAACGCAGCAGCTAAAGGTGGTTGATTAATATTATCCACAGGCTCGTCATCTAAAATAAAATCGTCTGGTAACTTGTCCCAAGTAACTTCAAATGTGGGTGAATTAGCTAACATAATGCTACTACCTCATTACGCCGTTTAATTATCAGTGGTTATTC
>JBPCQW010000379.1:0-12889 GCA_050997715.1 Hassallia sp. | reverse complement strand
AGTTTGGGCTGCACTTTGCCTGTATATTCCAATACTTGCTTGCCTAGAACTTCAGCCATTTTTCCTCGTGTTCGTACCAGTCACAACCAGACAAGCGACAAATTTCTGCCATTACAGGTTCTGGAATGCCATTATCGCTGTTTTCTAGTATCTTCTCTACTGTTTCACCCACCTCATCTGTTAGTTTACTCGGTAGTTCGTCCGCTTCATGCTCTAGCCAGTTGGTCAGTTCATGCTCGGAAAATTCCGTAATTACAGGCAATTTAACCGGATTATCCGGCTTCCAAGTTGCTTCAAAGCTTTCTGCAAAAGGCACATTCCAACCATCTGCACAGCCTGCATAATCAACCATAAACATTAATAATTGAAACTGACTGGCATTGGCAAGATTACCCCTCGCTTTTGTCGCTAATGGTAGCCAAAAATCACGGATTAGTTCTTGCAAATACGGTTCAGGCAGAAAATCCACATCGTAGAAAATAAGTAAGACACTCTGAGTTTGCCACCATTGGTAAACTCGTTCGGCTATTTCAGCAGGTGTGCCTTGTCTGCCCAAACCAACCCGATTACTGAGTTCGCGCCATAAAGCTGCTACATCACTTCTACGAGCAATTCGGTTGACGTCAATTCGCACTATCTTGCCGCTAATGCTTTTGGGAACGTGCTTGATTACTAACCGATTCAATAACCAACGTTGCCCATAATCTGGCGAACAACCGTGAATCAGGAAGGCTGCGACTGATTGAGCCTCAGCAAATTTGCGGAAGTTTTGCGCCTGTTTGCGGTATCCTAATTGCAATAAGGCTTTGTACAGTCGTTCGCTGCACGAAGCTCTTTCCAGGTTATCAAGCTGGTTTGCAAGGTCATCAATTTCGGCTTCGACTTGTTCAATTTGCTTGTCTAGTTGAAAGCGAATCAGTGTATCAGCAGCGATCGCGCAATCCCTTCGCAATTTTCTTAACTTTTCGCACAACAATTCATACTGGTCTTGCAATGCATCATGTTTAGGGTGTATGTGCTGAACAAATGACATTCACTTCCTTATTTAAGTCAATAATCTTGCCAGATGACTATTGGGATTATTGCGGGTTGCACTTGGATACAATACAGAACCTCACCCCGTCCGTTCCGGACACCCCTCTCCTTACTAAGGAGAGGGGAAGGGGGCTTGGTGTTTTATATACCTCACTCAACCCTTGACCGCTATATTGAGGCAGCAATCTCATTCATTGCGTTTTGTTTCAATAGCTGAAACTTGTCTCTGGCGCTAAGTATCAGTTATATAGTTTCTTCAAACAGTAGTGTACCAGTTCCAGACAAAGTACTAAAGTTTCGGCTATACAGAACTATTCACCGTCTGCTATTCTCAAAATTCCATGACTCCCCTTAGCACCATTTTCTCTTTTTTTCCTGCTTTAGTGATACTTCTGACAGCAGCATCAATCCTTTGGATTTGCTTTTATCCAGGGTTATTAAGTATTATGGCGCTTTTGATTTCTTTATACGTATTTCCATTATTCGTATATAGAATACACGAATATTTCTATCCTTTGAAAGAAGGAATCAGTTATTTAGGCGGTAAAAATTATTCACCTTGGTGGGGAAGTCACCAAATACAAGTAATATATATTGCCTTTCCCGCATTAGAAACACTGTTGCGGCTTATTCCTGGTGCGTTCTCATTGTGGTTGCGGTTGTGGGGGTCAAAAGTGGGTAAAAATGTTTATTGGACACCGCAGTTAGAAATAAGCGATCGCTCTTTAATCGAAATCGGCGATAATGTCGTATTTGGTAATGGTGTCGGCATTTATTCCCACATCATCAAACCAAAAAAACAAGACTTACTGCTATATATTAAAAAAGTGAAAATCGGTAACAATGTCTTTTTAGGAGCTTGGAATCACATAGCACCTGGAGTTTCAATTGCAGACGGAACCTACGTTCCTGTCTTCACTCATGTTTATCCAAACAAAAAATTTAGTCAAGAGTCAAAAGTCAACAGCGAAAACTCAGAAACTTAATTTTAAACTCTTTCTCTGCGTCTCTGCGCCTTTGCGTGAGCTTTCATCCATAAATGCGCTTTATTATCAAACTATTCGCAAAACTTCTCACCCCTGCTGCTAATAAGTTCCATCATGCACTGAAAAATTCCCAAGCGTCGCAGCAAACAGTACAAAAGGAGATTTTTGAACATCTTGTAAAAAGTGAATATGGCAAATCTTTAAATATCAAATCTCTTGCTGATTGGCATAACATCCCGATAGTTGCATATGATGATATTGAAAAGTGCATTTTGCAACAAAAGGAAACTAAAAACCCTCTCTTAACATCAGAAACTATCCTTTTTTATGAAAAAACTTCCGGAAGTCGCGGTGCTGCCAAGTTAATTCCTTACACAAAATCTTTGCTGAGTTCTTTTAATCAAATGTTCTGCGTTTGGGCACATGATTTAATTGTACATGGGGCAAATTTTTCCACAGGCAAAATATACTTTTGCATTTCACCACAGTTGGGAGGAAAAGCAGATGATATCGGATTAAACAATGATTCAGAATATTTAGATGGTTGGTTAAGGTGGTTTCTCAGTCCTTTTTTGATTTCACCTCCCGGACTAAATCGCGTTAGTAATGCGGAAGAGTTTAAAAATAAGCTTTCCCAGACACTATTACTCGAAGAAAAGTTGGAAATCATCTCTATTTGGAGTCCGAGTTTTCTCAAAGTTATCCTCGATTATATTCAAAGTAATCGTACACGACTTTTATTAGAAATAGGCGATCGCCTTTCACCCCAACGTCACCAAATGCTTCTCAACACAGACATCCCCTGGACGCAACTTTGGGGAGAACTCAAACTTATCTCTTGCTGGGATAGCGCTAACGCTGCGGATGGTGCAGGATTTTTGCGTTCTTTGTTCCCCAACGTCTTAGTACAGGGTAAAGGACTCCTCGCTACTGAAGCACCGCTAACTATCCCCTTAATTCCAGCGCAAGGATGCGTACCAATGCTGAATGAGGTCTTTTTTGAATTTGAGGATGAAGCCGGGAAAATTTACCGTTTGCATGAATTGCAAACAAACGCAGTTTATGAGATAATTATTTCTCAAAAAGGCGGATTGTATCGTTATCGAATAGGCGATCGCATTCGCGTTACCCATTTCTATTTAAATACACCTTGTTTGGAATTTATCGGACGCACTCAAGAAATCAGCGATTTAGTCGGCGAGAAACTACATTCTGAGTTTGTCCGTCAAGTTCTTGATTCCTTACCGTTGCAAGGAACATCCTTTAAAAGTTTAGTACCCGTCAAGCAGCCGCAACATTACATTTTGTTACTCGACCAAACGAATGTAAATCCCCAAGAACTCGCGCAACAATTAGATGATGCATTGCAACAATCTCCTCAATATCGCTATGCAAGGCTTCTAAATCAACTTCAACCGGTGCGAGTATTGATATCTTCACGCATCCCGGAAATTGTCGCTTTATATAAAACGCGATCGGGTAAAAAATGGGGTGACTTAAAACACGATATTCTCTCAACTACACCAATTGATGAAGAATTGCTAGGAGAGATAAATAAATTAGGGCGGGTTTTTGATTAGTAGTTCTTTGTTATAAAGAAAATCCCCGACTTATTAAAGAAGTCTGGGATCTGACTATTTCAATAATTTTGATTGATTATTAAGATTTATATATCTGTAGAGGCAGCAATACTTCTCACTATTTTGTAAAATCATGAGATAATTATGATAAGTTGAGAATGTAAATGCCCTTTCCTGAAGATACATCCAGAAAGCCCAGCCTGCCTGAAGTCCACCGCAGTATCGCAATTCCTAACACCAAAAATATCTGGCGCAAGATGCTGGCTTATGCAGGACCTGGATATCTAGTGTCAGTGGGATACATGGACCCTGGTAACTGGGCAACTGACTTGGCTGGTGGGGCTAAATTCGGTTATGCACTGCTAACAGTAATCATGCTGTCCAACTTGATGGCGATTTTAATGCAATCGCTGTGTGTGCGGTTGGGGGTAGCGACGGGGAGAGATTTAGCACAAGCTTGTCGAGACTACTTTAGCCCGCGTGTGAACTTCTGTTTATGGGTACTTTGTGAGATAGCGATCGCCGCTTGTGACTTAGCAGAAGTTCTCGGAAGTGCGATCGCGCTCCAACTGCTTTTTGGCATTCCCCTAATTTGGGGTGTGTGCATCACCGCGCTAGATGTAATCGTATTGCTACTGCTTCAGCACAAAGGCTTTCGCTACACAGAAGCTTTGGTAATTATGTTAGTAGCAACTGTGGGCATCTGTTTTACCGCAGAAATCATATTTTCCCGTCCTGATTTCGGGGGAATTTTATTAGGTTATGTTCCCAAAATAGAAATTGTGCAGAACCCAGAAATGCTTTACATTGCTATTGGCATTTTGGGGGCAACTGTGATGCCACACAATTTATATTTGCACTCATCAATTGTGCAGACACGCGATTGGGAACCAACTGCTGAGAAGAAATGGGAAGCTATTAAGTTTTGCACAATCGATTCAACAGTAGCTTTGTGTTTTGCATTATTTATTAACTCAGCAATTTTGATTGTTTCTGCTGCTACTTTTCATTTTTCTGGTCATCATGATGTGGCAGAAATCCAAGATGCTTATAAATTACTTTCTCCCTTATTGGGTGTGAATGCTGCTAGCGCAATTTTTGCTTTGGCATTACTAGCTTCCGGGCAAAGTTCAACGCTGACAGCAACTTTAGCAGGGCAAATTGTCATGGAAGGCTTTTTAAATCTGCGTTTGAAACCTTGGTTACGTCGGTTAACAACTAGAGTAATTGCGATTGTGCCAGCACTGATTTCAATTATGCTTTTGGGAGAAAAAAGCACAGGTGCCTTACTAATTTTCAGTCAAGTTGTGTTGAGTTTACAGCTATCGTTTGCGGTGGTGCCGTTGGTGATGTTTACGAGTAATCACCGATTGATGGGTGAGTTTGTCAACCCTTTATGGCTGAAGATTTTATCGTGGTTAGTAGCGATCGCGATCGGCAGTTTAAATGTTTGGCTGCTATTGCAAACTATTTCCGGCTGGTTGTTTGCAAGTTCTAATTAGAATAATGATATCGGTCAAAGGAAACTTGTCAAATATGCTTTTTCGTGATATAATAACCGCCGCAGCCGAGCTTCAACAGGCAATTAAGAATCACAGGTACGTTTGTGGTAATGATTATCGTCATTAATGTACACTTCTACTGTTATACACAAAACATAGCTTTAGTTTGTTAATAAAATATTACAAATATTGGATATTCCCGATTAATACTCTCTTGACCTGTAACAGTTAATCGGATAACGTAATCGTTCAGTAAGATGTTCCCTGATAACTTATGAACAGAAAATTAATACTTAGTTTGCTTTCCAGCCCGACCATTTTTGCATCTATGATGTCTATCATCGGGGTAGTTAACCCGGCACATGCGGCACAACCAGTTCTCCGCATGAAAGACGGTCAAGCTTGTGTACGTCATCCACATGCTGGGTACAAGAACTTTGTTTGTACGCGGGTTTCACAGACAACACCTCCACCGAAAGTGAGTTCAGTACAGCAATCTGATAAAAATATTGCAATGTTGCAATTTTCTGAAGCAGAAAGCGATCAAGCGATCGCTTTATTTGGTTGCGACTGCCCATATTGTGTAAATGTTTTACGTAGTCTCAAAGGTGGGCAACCTTTAGTCTATTAGGGATTAGGGACTGGGGACTGGGGACTGGGGATTAGGGACTAGAAAAAGAATTATTATGCATTCCCCATTGCTAACTCCGCTCCTCCGCTCCTCCCCATTCCCCACTCCCCAAATTATGCAACCTCCTCATTAACCGGGAACCTGTCAATCAGCTGCATTGCCCGATAAGCATTGCGGCGCAACGATTCTGGTAGATGGGGAACGTGGGGTATCTGGGATAATAAATCCAAAGTGCGGCGCAGCAACCTGACTACATCACCTTCATCTAAAGTGGTATGTTCGCACAGTTCTGTCCACGGCATACCCAGTGCCCATTGTTCGATTATGGCAATCAATTCAAATTCCAACCACATAGGCAATGCCACGCTATACCGACGTTGCAATTGGAACATTTGACGACGAATTCCCCGCAATTTTCCTAGTGCTTCTACTACTTCATTACTCAACTCGAAGTGTACTTTACTATCTGGACGCGGAGTTTCTGTCACCAAAGCCGCAGCCGCAGCCGCTAAATGGTGCGGATCTAAATTATCGAATTCTCCACTCACGAGGGCTAAACCCAGCCACAATTCATTTTCTCCGCGCATAGCGGCGGCGATTTGCCCTAATTGAGTTGGGATTAAGTTAACCAATGCATTAAAGTGCTGCAAAATTTCAATTAAGTTGACAAATTCTTCCCAATGACGTTGGGATTGTTGCTCAACTTGTTGCTGCATCAGTTGAATTTCGGCTTCGAGTTCGACGCAGCGGGCTTTGCGTTTAAAAATTGCTGGGAGATTGCCGGCTTGATGTATGGGACTTTGTTCTATTTGCTCTTCCACGGCACTGACGCGGCTAAGTTGTTCGGCTACCTCTTGTGGTTGTTGCACAAATTCGCTTGGATCGGGAATTTGAGAAGCGATCGCTGCTGTTTGTTCATTCCCCCGGCGTGACGGTCCTGGTTTTAAGGGCATTTCCGGCGGTGGCAACAAATCAGCCTCAAGTTCAACTCGCGGTAGTTCCGCATACAAATCCACCACATCCCCAGTCGTTGCCACATACCAGCGGTTATCTTGCCCCAAGCATACCAAGTAAGGCGCTTGACCAGAGCCGGGGGTTTTCCCCACCAACACCGCTGTTACAGGTGTAGACACGGGAATATTCTTCCCCTTCAAACCTAAAAGCGTTCCCGATACTGCAAAGCTCAACATCATGCCCAGTTCTTCTTGTCTATCTGATTGAGCTTGTTCTTGCAGCGTTTTCAAAAGTTGGCGTTCTACTTTTAGGCGTTGGCGCAATTTCTCATAAACAGCAATTTCTTTTTCATCTACTGCTGCTATTTGCGCTTGAAGTTGCGCCAATTCTGCTTGGAGTTCGCCAATCTCCTGATAATCTGGTCTTAAATGCAACGTTGCCATGTACTGCCCAAAACTGCGCTCTATCAATTCCTTGGCTTGTTCCAAGGTGTGAGTTTGCAGTAAGTTCAGTACCATGCCGTAACTTGGTGTAAACTGGCTCACCAAAGGGTCAGGTTTAGATGTTGCCAAATACGCCGCTTCTTTCGCTCCTTCAAATGGAGTTTGCAACGTCACCACATAACCTTGTTCATCCATCCCCCGGCGTCCAGCTCTTCCCGCCATTTGCAGAAATTCAGAAGCGTTTAACAAACGGTGCCCGCTGTCGGTACGCTTGGAAAGGGTGGAAATCACTGTGGTTCTGGCTGGCATATTAATTCCCGCTGCCAATGTCTCGGTAGCAAAGACGACCTTAATCAGTCCCTGCTGAAAAAGTTCTTCTACCAAACCTTTCCATGCTGGTAAAATTCCCGCGTGGTGTGCCGCAATTCCCCTGTATAAAGGGGCAATTTGTCCAGAACGTCCCGCTTCGGGATTGCGTGCTAAAAATTCGTCAATTTGTCGCCGCAACACTTGTGACTCGTCATTATTCACCAGCCACAAATCACCGACCTCAGCCACGGCTTTATCACATCCCCGGCGGCTGAAGATAAAGTAAATCGCGGGTAGCATATCCCTTTGCTGTAGCTGGCTTAGGGTGTAATCTATGCTGGGAGCTTCTGGTCTACCACCTCTACCTCTATCTTGCGGTCTGCTTTTTCCCCTCTTGACTAAGCGGGGGTTAATTTTAGTTTTGCTTTCGTTTAGTAAGGGAAACAGCCCCTTGGGATTGCCAAAGTTAAATTCTAAGGGGACTGGGCGAAAATCAGAGTAAATCAGGTCAGTAGGACCGTGAACTTGATTTAGCCAGTCGGTGAGTTGGTCACTATTAGCAACTGTGGCGGAAAGGGCTACGAGTTGAACTTTACGAGGGCAATAAATAATCGATTCTTCCCAAACTGTGCCTCGTTGACGGTCATTCATGTAGTGGCACTCATCCAGAACCACCACCTCAACGTCTACCAGTGAGGTGCCGACTTTGCCTATGGGTGTGCCATAGAGCATATTTCGGAAAATTTCTGTAGTCATGACTACAATTGGCGCATCTCTATTGACAGAGGTATCGCCAGTTAACAGTCCGACGAGATCGGAACCGAATTTTTCCCTAAAATCACGTAACTTTTGATTTGACAGCGCCTTTAGAGGCGTCGTGTAAAATACACGTTTACCCCGCGATAAAGCGCGATAAATGGCGTATTCCCCGATTAAAGTTTTGCCGCTGCCGGTGGGCGCACAGACAACAACGGAGCTTTCAGCGTTCAGCGAGGCGATCGCATCCTTCTGAAATTGATCCAACTCAAAGGGAAATATCGTATTCGGGTCAAGTTCTGGAGACAGCGCAGGATAATTCACGTATGGGACATTTGCAACCAGTCTGTTTACTATATTAACGGCTATTTTGTCAACTTTGTCATTTAGTCAATAGTCAAGAGTCAATGGTCAATAGTCAATGGTCAAGAGCTAATATTTTCTGTTTTGACTCTGGACTTTTCGACTTTTGACTATTTCCCTAATTCAAGCGATCGCGCTGTGGCTGCTTTGACTGCTTCAATTAAGGCTGAACGAAAACCAGCTTTTTCTAGTTGAGCAATACCGGCGATTGTTGTGCCACCAGGACTGGTAACGCGGTCTTTTAGTTCTGCTGGGTGTAATTTGCTTTCATGCAACAGTGTTGCGGTTCCCAGTACGGTAGAGAGAGCCAATTGATAGGCGATCGCTCTGGGTAAACCTGCGGCTACTCCACCATCAGCTAATGCTTCCACCATCAACGCTACATAAGCCGGACCACTACCGGAAAGTCCTGTTACTGCGTCGAGCAGGTTTTCGGGAACTTCTACAACTTCCCCAACTGCGGCAAACAGTTCATGTGCTTTTTTATAATGGTTTACATGTGTATATGCACCTAAGCAAATTGCGGTAATTCCGGCTCCCACAGTTGCTGGGGTATTCGGCATTGCCCTAATTACTGGTAACTGGGGAAATGCTCCTTCTAGCTGACTTAAAGACACACCTGCCAAGATAGAAATTACCAGGGGTGAGGAATTTATACCGATGACATCTGCTAATTCTTGAGCGATCGCGCTGAATACCTGAGGTTTCACTGCTAAAAATACAACTTCTGTTGCAGCTGTGAAAACCAGGCGATTATCTGGTGTCACCGTCACAGCATATTGCTGCTCTAAATAGCTCCTCCGTGAAGCTTGGGGTTCGCTTACTATGACTTCTGATGCTTGGTAAATACCCCTTACAATAAGGCGGGATAACAGCGCTTCTCCCATTACCCCACCACCAATTAAGCCAAATTTAATAGTCATTCGTTAATAGTCAAAGGTCATTAGTCAAAAGTCAATAGTCAAAAACTATAAACTCTGGACTTTGACTATTGACTTTGGACTAACTCTATTGTGCCATCCGGTTGGCTTCGTTTCCCCAAGCGGGCGTTGCACCTGGAGTACGTGCGGGACGTACTGGTGGTTGGGGTACTTCGTGAAGTACGCCACCATGAGTGCTAACTTGTACACAGCTTGGCGTAAACAAAAATATACTTTCACCGATGCGCTCTTGGTGTCCGTCGAGTGCGTAAGTTCCACCTGCGACAAAATCGACAGCGCGTTGTGCTTGATCCGGGTCCATGATTGTCAAATTTAACACTATGGACTTCCGTTCTCGCAATGCTTGAATTGCCTGGGGCATTTCCTCAAAGGTACGTGGTTCTAGCACCAATACTTCGGAAATTCCATTTATCGCTCCTGGCATCCCAATAACATTACTCATAGGCTTTGAACCTGTTGCTACATCAGTTTCCATTGTAGACATGGGTTCGCGCCAACGTCGATTTTGTTGGCTTTGTTCTTCTGGTGCTGCTGGAGTGACGTTTTGTTCTTGATATATATTTTGGTAACTTTTCGTATCTGGTTCTTCTTCGTAGTACTCGTATTCGACTTGCTCATTCAGACCAACGAAGTCTCTAAGTTTGGAAAATATATTGTTCATTGTTTACGCTCCAAGAATTAACCACCTTTACTAATGTGACAAAAGTTGATTCACTCAACTTTCATCGCTACAAAGAACTGACAGGTATGAAATTTTATCGTTATTTGTAGCATCTCTTACAGACTCTGGTAACAAATTAACTTACACAAGTTTGAAGTATAAAGGATGAGGGATAAAAAATAAAAGTGTAATTTGGTACAACTTTCCTTTCTTTTGGACGGCTTTTGTTCGATATTTTTTTTCATTCAAGCCCCATCCGTTTATGAATGAGGTATTTTATCCTTCATCGTTCATACTTGAGCCTTGAGTTGACCTAGCCTTTTTGCAATAATGAGTCCGAATTATATACTAATAGTTGTCGGGAAAAAACTTTTTGTTACCCATAATTTAATTTTTCTTTGCTTTTGTTCATACTATATCTTTTGGTACTTACACAAACCAGGTGGGTTGCGAAATTCTTTTGTATTTACCAGTACTGCTTACACTGAAGCTGGTCAAGGAATATTTGATAAAAAGCGATCGCCAAACAAGATCGTTCCCAATCTTACCATCGTTGCACCCGCCTGCACTGCAAGTTGATAGTCGCCAGACATCCCCATCGAAAGATGCTGCATTTTTATATTTGACCAGTTTTGTTTCTGTATTTCTTCACCTAATTCGCGCGTACGATTAAATACACACGCTATTTCTCCATCATCCAATCCAGCCGGAGGAATTGTCATCAAACCTTGAATTTCTAAATTTTTGTATTCATTCAAAGCTGCTAAGTCAGCTAATAATTCTGGTACACTCCAACCAGCTTTGTTGGGATCAGAAAGAATTTTGACCTGTAGACAAACCTGAGGACTCACTCCTAACTGTTGTGCCAATTGATTTAAGCGCTGTGCCAGTTGTAAATTATCTACGGAGTGAATCCAGGTGAATTTTAAGAGCGCTTTTTTGGCTTTATTGCTTTGCAAATGTCCAATAAAGTGCCAGTTGATATCTGTTAAGTCTTCTAATTCAATTTGTTTGCTGGTAGCTTCTTGAATGCGACTCTCAGCAAAATCCCGTACACCTGCGGCATAGGCAGAACGCATTACCTCGGTAGAAACTTGCTTGGTGACAGCAATCAACCGAACTGAATTAGGAAGTGAGGAGCGAATTGTGGTAATGCGTTCGTTAATCGAACTACTCATTGGAAGGTGCGTTGGAAAACACCCTGAAGCTGATCGTACTCCTGAGAGTGTCCAGCACGCCGCAAAGTTCGCAAGCGATTTTCTAGCATCATTCGAGCTTCGGTACGTCCTATAGACTGAAATTTGATTCCTTTACCGTCTGTTCCCACCAAAAAAAATAAGCGTTGGGCATACAGTGTAGTAAACATCTCTTGGTTCTCATCAACCATACAGATTCTGTAGAGCAAACCCCAAGTTGGATGATTTATGTAAGTTTCTGAGTTTTCTGAGTTCATTTAATACTGAAGGTATAAGTACATATATCTTCTCACCATGAAATACAAACATTCAGACGATAATAGCTTTATCTAGACCAAATATTTGCTCAAAATGCGAGCATACAACCAACTTTTAATGTCTATTAGCGGTTATTAAGACATGGATCTAGTTCCTAATCGGCTTTTGTGAGAATAAAAGTAGCACTTGACTTGCAGCACTGCGGTACGAAAGAACGCATAACCATTGTTATGGCTACACTCAATTGCTATTCGCAACAAGGCACAGAACAGTCCCTACCCTCTTTCCATGCTGCCATAATTGCTGCCGCAAGCGGCAGCAAAATTGCCAAGAATCCACTTGAAACTTCACTACTGTGAACTGGTAGCAGGAAAGCCAGTGCAACAGTTAAAGAAATTGATTTCCCTTTTTTCTTCAACCTTTACCCTTCCCCCACAATTCGCGATCGCTGTATGCAAATTTCACTGTTTAGTATACCTGATGCTGTAGAATCTTCCCTCATCGTTGACAGCAGCTTATTTCAATGACCAGTGTCTAGCTAGCTACTTGATGGGCATTGGGCATTGTGCATTGGGGAATAACCTTCTTACCTAGTCCCCAGTCCCCAGTCCCTATTTTTGCATTTTCAGAGCTTGAAGTTGTGCCTGAGCTTTGTGCAGAGATTCATACCATTCTGCCTCAGGATTGCTATCGGCGACAACTCCCGCGCCAACTTGTCCCCAAACGGTGTTAAGGGGTGAGGGAGATGAGGGGGATGGGGGAGTTAGTAAGAGGGTGCGGATTAAGATATTTAAGTCTAGGTTTCCTCGCCAATCTAAATAGCCGCAGGAACCGTAGAATAAATTGCGACGTAGGGGTTCTAGTTCTTCAATAATTTCCATGCAGCGGACTTTGGGACAACCTGTAATTGTACCACCAGGAAAGAGGGCGCGAATTAAATCAATGGGGGTGCTTGTACTTTTTAAAGTCCCTTTAACATTGCTCACAAGATGCATCACATGGCTATATCGTTCAATTGTCAGCAATTCATCAACAGCGACACTTCCCCATTCACAGACTCGTCCTAAATCATTTCGTTCCAAATCTACCAGCATGATGTGTTCAGCGCGTTCTTTAGTATTGCTGAGTAAATCTTGGGCTAGTTGAATATCTTGTTCTGAAGTTGCACCACGCGATCGCGTGCCGGCGATCGGTCTTGTCGAGAAGCGACTGATCGGGTCTACTTTTTCCCAGTGTACCAACCCCCACGGCGAACAGCTCATCACTTCTCCCCC
>JBPCQW010000352.1:0-27857 GCA_050997715.1 Hassallia sp. | reverse complement strand
ACTAGGGACTGGGGACTAGGGACTGGGGACTGGGAAAGAATCTTGCCTAATCCCTATTCTTAATTCCCAATTTAATTATTACATGATTGATAAATACTAAAATTTAGTCTGATGTCAACTGATTTATTATCTCCCCCTGTCGGCATTGGTGGTGTAGTTCAAGAATATTTCTGGAACTGGGAAAACCAACAATTGCGCGTTGTTTATGAAGCTTTGGGTACAGGTTCGCCAATATTATTGCTTCCAGCTTTTAGTACTGTTTCCATGCGATCGGAAATGGGCGAACTTGCCAAGCTTTTATCTCCACATTTTCAAGTTGTGGCTGTAGATTGGCTTGGTTTTGGCGAATCGTCTCGCGCCAGTTTAGATTATCGACCTGAATTATATCACCAATTTCTGCAAAATTTTGTAAAATCTGTTTTTAATACGCCAATTGCAGTAATTGGAGCCGGACATGCTGCTGGTTATGTGCTGCAATTAGCTGTTAATCAGCCAGATGTTGTTTCTGCCGTTGTGTTGTTAGCCCCGACTTGGAGAGGTCCTTTGCCGACAATGGGGGCAAGTCAGCAGATTGCGGGTATAGTCAGAGGATTAGTGCGATCGCCTATTCTCGGTCAAGCTCTCTACAAACTCAACACGACACCATCTTTCTTAAGTTTGATGTATCGTCGCCACGTCTACGCTAATCCTGCTATACTCACACCTAGCTTCATTCAGCATAAGTGGCGCAACACTCAACAGCCAGGAGCAAGATTTGCTCCCGCAGCTTTCGTCACCGGCAACCTCGACGCACTACACAGCCAAGCTGATTTTATCACTCTGGCAAAGCGCTTGTCTGTACCGCTAATGGTAATAATTGGCGAATCTAGTCCTCCCAAATCAAAAGCAGATATGGAAGCTTTAGCTGCTTTACCAGGTGTGAAAAGCGCAGTTATTCCCGGATCTCTAGGACTGCATGAAGAATATCCAGAAGTAGTTCTTCAAGAAGTCTTACCCTTCTTAAAGGCGCTATCATGAACAAGATAATGATTATCATTAAATAAGAAAAAGGCATTCAGAGAATGTTTACGGAAACACCGAATACAGTGCCTGTAACCGTTTTGACGGGCTACCTGGGTGCAGGGAAAACAACACTTCTCAATCACATGCTCACCTACGAACACGGCAAGAAAGTTGCTGTCATCGTCAATGAATTTGGGGAAGTAGGCATTGATAATCAATTAATTATTGATGCAGATGAAGAAATTTTTGAAATGAATAACGGCTGTATCTGTTGTACAGTAAGAGGTGATTTAATTCGCATCATCGGCAATTTGATGAAGCGGCGTGATAAATTTGACCATTTGGTGATTGAAACTACTGGATTAGCAGACCCCGCACCGGTGATTCAAACATTCTTTGTTGATGAAGATATGCAAAATCAACTGTCTTTGGATGCAGTGGTGACAGTTGTCGATGCCAAGCATATCTGGCAACATTGGGACGCAGACGAAGCACAAGAGCAAATTGCCTTTGCTGATGTGATTTTGTTAAATAAAACTGATTTGGTAGCACCAGAAGAGTTGGATGAATTAGAAAAGCGGATTCGGTCGATGAATGCGATCGCTAAAATCCACCGTACCCGCAATTCTGAGTTAGGAATGGATGCTTTGTTGGGTGTAAAAGCCTTTGATTTGGATCGCGCTTTAGAAATTGACCCAAATTTCTTAGGTGAAGATACTCACGTACATGATGAAAGCGTGTATTCTGTAGCTTTGGTAGAACAGGGTGCAGTGGATGGAGAAAAATTAAATAATTGGTTGTCCGAGTTATTACGTACCCAAGGAGTAGATATCTTCCGGATGAAAGGTATTTTGAATATCGCCGGTGAAGATAATCGCTTTGTGTTCCAAGGCGTGCATATGATATTTGATGGTAAAGGCGATCGCCCCTGGAAAACCAACGAAACCCGCAAAAACGAACTTGTCTTCATCGGTCGCAATCTCGACGAAGCCAAACTTAGAGAAGATTTCCGCGCTTGTCTAATTTAAAAGAGAGTGGGGAGTTAGGAGTTAGGAGTTAGGAGTTATTCTGCTTGTCCCCTTGTCCCCCTTGTCCCCCTTGTCCCCCTTGTCTCCTTGTCTCCCACTCCCCCACTCCCCCACAATGAACCCCCTAACCACCAAATCCAAAGAATTCGAGCCGCACTTTTCTGGGACGCTTTCAGATTATGTGACAGCGATCGCTTGGTCGTCAAATAATATAACTTTGGCTGCAACCTCCGCTGCTGGGGAAGTTGCGCTTTGGCAAGATGGTGATTTAGCAATTTTGCAAGCTGGTAGCGGTGAATCACTAAACTGTGTAGCCTTTTCCGCAGATGGGCAATTCTGTGCCGTTGGGGGACAGGATGGAAGGGTGAAAATTTGGCGGGAAAGTGAGTTAATTGCTACTTTGGAAAATGCCCCCGCTTGGGTTGATAAGCTGGCTTGGAGTCATACTAGCAATCTGTTAGCTTTTAGTTTGGGGCGTTACGTGCAAGTATGGGATGCCGACTTAGGGGAAACAGTTGTCACGCTGAATTTTGAAAATTCGTCAGTATTGGCTATCGATTGGCGAAGTGATGGGCAATACTTAGCTGTTAGCGGTTATCACGGTGTCAAAGTATGGAATTCTCAAAATTGGGATGAGGAACCATACGTTTTGGAAATGCCTACAGTCAGTGTAGCTATGGCTTGGTCGCCCAATGGTAAATTTTTGGCTTCTGGTAACATGGATCGCAGCGTCACTGTGTTGGAATGGGATAATCCCGACCCTTGGGTAATGCGTGGTTTCCCCGGTAAAATTCGCCACTTGGCATGGTCAGAAGCTACTACCCAAGTAGGTGCGCCGATTTTAGCTTCTTCCAGCGTTGAAGGAATTGTCGCGTGGGAAAAGCTAGAGGATGAAGCTTTGGGATGGGAAGCAACAGTATTAACAAATCATGTGGATGTAATTCAGGCGATCGCTTTTGCACCCAACAGCTTTATTCTCGCTTCCGCTGCTAGTGATGGCTGGCTGTGTTTGTGGAACAAAGCCAAGCAAGTATCGCAAGTTCTCACAGGTGCATCAGCAGGCTTTTCCTGTCTAGCTTGGCATCCCCAAGGCAAGTTACTTGCTGTGGGTGGCGAAAAGGGCGAGTTATTTGTATGGTCAAAAGTGACGCAGGGTCAAGGGTTCGGGCGAAGTTAAATAGAGGAAGAGGGAAAAATATGTAGGGTGCGTTACTAACGCACCCTACGGACTATAGCTGATAAATTTAATGGTAATTATCAAACCTATCACTTATACTCAGCTTAAAATGAGTTCTATTGATGTCAGCGATGAATAAACTTGCACTGACTTTGCTTTGCTCCTCCAGCTTTTTTAGCGCAATGCTCCTAACAGTCAATCCAGCTTTTGCTAAAAAGGCAACTCCTCAAGATTTAGCTACTCCCAAGTTGCAGCCACCTATTGAACAAACTGTGAATGCACCTGCGGTTAAAAAAGACACTGAATTCCCATCCATCCGATCTAGTGAAATCAAAGACGTTGCTATGCAGATGTTTGGCTGTGCCTGTTCTAGCTGTCAAGCTGTTGCTAGTCAAATCATGTTACAAGGTAGTCTGCCTCAGCCTCAATAAGCCAAATTCTGGCGTTGCTGATTTAAAATATGAATTTTAAATTTTGACGCGTGATTCTAACATTAAAACTTGCCTTTGTAGAGACCTTCCGTCCGGAACGTTTTTACCAATAATTAGGAATTTCATATTAATATTCACCAACGCCCAAATTATTAACATTCACAAGCTCAGTTGATGGTAAACAATTTATTGGGTATGCTGTATCTGCAACACCCTCTGTAATCTATAAATTATGAAGATCGCTAAACTGATTTTACTCGCCTTTCCTGTAGTTGTAGCATCCATATTAATGCTAGGTAATCCTGCCGCAGCGTCGATTGTGAACGCACCTGCTAAAGCTGAAGTTACTTTAGTGTCTGCACAACCAATTCCCCAATCGGTAACACCATTAACTCAAGAATCTAATCCTATCAAAGATCAACTTGGTTGTAGTTGTGCTACTTGCGTTCAAGCTAATTCTCAGCTATTGCAAGGTAAGCTACCATTTGCAGGCATTTAAAAAGTTATAAGTTATGCAGTAGGGGTACAGCGCGACGTTGTGCCACTATTTATTTTGCTGGAGTGTGAATGGCACTGCTACAATTTCCAACAGATGCCTGACTTGGTTTGTTAAATCAACTTGTATGAGTAATACGCGCTGTCATCGCCACATTCCCAACATTAACTGTGTTATTTCAGTGAATTTGGGATTTTTGCGCCACATTAGCATAAAGGCGTAATTGTTTCAACAAACGGTAAGAGAAGCTTTACACGCCTTCACTATCTTATTCTCACCCGTAACCTTAAAACTAATTACCCTGACTGAAGCTAAGATTTTACGAGTGCGTTAACGCTTCGCTATTTGATGCCAAGTCTTAAAAATGCTGGTATTTCACTTCAAGACAATGATAAAGATTATCGTTATTGTAGCGCTGAGAGGAGTTACTGATGTCAAAAAACATATCATCAAATAATTCCCTGCGAGTTGTCCTTGTTGCTCTAGCGATTGGATTTGGTGGCTGTAATCAAAATACAAACACCGCTTTCACGCAAACGAGTAGTAGAAATAATAATTTACCTCAAGTAGTCGCAACTACAAGCGTGTTGTGTGATTTTACTAGACAGGTGGCGGGAAACTCAGTTAATCTTACCTGCTTGATTCCCCCAGGAGCAGATCCGCACCTTTATCAACCTAAGCCGGAAGATCGGGAAGCGATGCAGACGGCAGCGCTTATTTTATATAACGGTTACAATCTCGAACCGAGTTTGATTAGGTTGATTAAAGCTACTAAGAACCGTACACCGAAAATTGCTGTAGGGCAAGTTGCGGTTCCCAAACCACGGCAGGTTCAGCAAAATAGCAAGATAAATGATCCTCATGTTTGGCATAATGTGAAGAATGCGATCGCAATGGTGGATGTCATCAGCCGCAACCTAGAAAAAGTCTCACCAGAAAATGCGACGCTTTATAGCAGTAATGCCCGACAAATCAAAAGTCAGCTAACTCAGCTCGATAGTTGGGTTAAGTCAACAGTTACAACTATTCCCCCCAATGAACGCGAATTAGTTACCATTCATAATGCAATGGGTTATTACGCTTCTTCTTACGGTCTTTCACTCAAAGGCTCGCTAGAAGGCATCAGCACCGAAGGAAAACCTACAGATGGGCGTCTTAAAGGCTTAGTAAATAATATCAAGCAAGCGAGAGTGCCGACAATTTTTGCCGAAACAACAATTAACCCCAACTTAATTGAGTCTGTAGCAAGACAAGCGAGAGTAAAAGTTTCCCAAAGAGAACTTTTTACCGATGGTTTGGGTGAACCAGGAAGCGAGGGAGAAACCTACCAGAAAATGATGATGGCAAATACCCGCACAATTGTTGAAGGATTGGGAGGTACTTACTTAAGATTTGTACCAAAGACTAGGTAATGGGGGATGGGGAGTGGGGAGCAGGGGAAGAAATTTCCCCAAGTTTCCCTGTCTCCTTGTCTCCCTGTCTGCTTGTCTCCTTGTCTCCCTGTCTCCTGTCTCCTTGTCTCCGGTTTCCCTGTCTCCTTTCTCCCTACTCAATTCCCAATTTTCAACGCTTGGGTTGCGGGTTCTCTAGAGGAGGTGGAATTGACGGAATATTAAGAGGTTGTGGTGTTTTGTTCAAATCAGGGGTTGGGGCTGGTTGTAGGGCTGGCGTGGGGGTAGCAGGAACTGATGGAGGAGAATTTTTGGTTGTAGAATCTCGTCCAAAAAATAAAAGCGATCGCGCAGTTTTAAAGTAAGTTGCCCAAACTTGTGGATCGGGACGATTTCGCCATTGCAGACGACTAACTTCTAATGCCAAAACTGGAGCGATCGCCCCATAATTTTGAGCGGATACAACTACGGAAACGTCTGTAACTAAAATATCTTGGTCAAAGCTGCGTTGAGCCGCTGCTCTAGCTACCGCTTCCGCCCTCCTGAGGATGGTTTCGTAGTTTTCTTCTGGTAAGCTGTCAATCGCCAAGTCAACTCTCGCGGTATAAGCTTGCACACTCTCAGGGGCGATCGCTTCACACACAAGCCACACCGGAATTGCAGTACCAAGCAAAACAATTAAAGGAACTATCCGGATTTGTTTGGCAATTTGGCTAATAACTGGAAAGGGAATGATGGATGATAGTTGGTGAGCAACACTTCTGCTCATAACTTTATGCTCCTTACTGATGATTTGTAATTTGAAATAAGCGAAAGTATTTTCGGATAAAAAATGTAATAAAAATTACACATAATCAGAAGCCACATTCAGAATCACCTGAACTATATGACATAGGTTAGCCTTGTTTTTTCAGCAAAGCCAACCGCAATTTTATGCAAGTAAACAATAACTAAAAAAAGCGCGATGGCAAATCATTGGGCGATCGCTATAGGCATCAATCAATATCAATTCTTTCAGCCTTTAGGTTGCGCTCAAGCAGATGCTGAGGCAGTCTTAGATTTTTTCGTTACACAAGCGGATTTTTCGTCGCAACAGTGTCTGTTGATGACAGATACTTCAGCAGCTATTGGCAATAGATCCACCTATCCCAGCAAAGAAAATATTCTCCTTTTGCTTGAGGATTTGGTTGCCAATTTTTGGCAACCGCAAGACTATGTATGGTTGTTCTTTAGCGGTTACGGAGTCAATTACAACGGCAACGATTATTTAATGCCAGTAGAAGGAAATCCCGCTCAGGTGCTTCATACTGGCATCCAAGTGCGATCGCTGATGCAGAGTCTACAATTTGCTAACTTGAATGTTGTCCTAGTGTTCGATATCAACCGCACTTTTGGCGCTCAAGGAAATACTGCCGTTGGGAAAGAAACTTTAGACTTAGCACAAGAACTACAAATTGCCACCATTCTTTCTTGCCAAAGCGACCAATTTTCTTACGAAAGTAGCGAACTAGGTCACGGAATCTTTACCGAAGCGTTGTTAGCAGCTTTACATTCTGGTCATGGTAGCAGCTTAACAGAGTTAGGAAGTTATTTGAGTCTCCGCACGCCAGAATTTTCTCAACACTACTGGCGTCCCACACAAAATCCTGTTGTTATTATTCCATCCAAACCGCAACAAATCTTACCTTATCAAACTCAGACAAGCAACAGTGACGAAGCCTCAATTTTTCCTACAGAAGAAATCTTTGCTGTTGCGGTTGCAGCTCCCTCGCTCCAAGAAAGTTTTCCTAAAGTAACTTCGGATTTACGACAAGTTCCACTTGAGCCACTAACTTGGGGAGAAGCCCCAACTATAAGTTTTATATCTCGCAGCTTCGGAGGAGGTCAAGCAACCTCAGGGGATATTTCTACCCTCGATTCACCACCAACGACTACAGGTAGAAGATTTATTCCTTCACCTGAACCCTATGTCTCTCAATTATCTGCTTCTAACACAACCAACTTTCCCCAAAAAAGAAGGAGATATGCTCGATTGTGGAAACAGCTTGTATTGTGGGGTGTCGGCACCACAATGCTACTAACTTCAATCGTGCTAATTTGTGTCCGCAATAAGCCAGGATTTAGATTTGCGGAAATATTGCCAAAAGCACCTAGCACTGCGACTAGTGATATAAATGTGGGCAAAACACCAACTGTCCGCTCTATTTCCGAGACAATCGCTCCAGTTACACCAAAAAATCAACCAAACTCGCAAACAGCTTTCATTTCCAAATCACTACAGCGAAACCAAGCTGTATTAGACTTAGCGAAAAAGTCGCTCAGACAAACTCAAGCTAGCGACTTAAGAATGGCAATTCTTACTGCTCGGAAAATCAAAGCTGGTGAACCGCTTTACGATCAAGCTCAGGAGAATATTAAGATTTGGAGCCAGATGATTTTAGATTTAGCGGAGGGTCGAGCCAAGCAAAAACAATATGCGAGTGCGATCGCAGCAGCTGCATTAATCACCAAAAGCGAGCCGTTTTATCCCAAAGCTCAAGCTGCAATTACTCAGTGGCGGTTAGAAGCAAAGCAGTATGTAAGTAATAGCACACTCTTAGACGCAGCTAATGGCTTAATTCAGCCCGGACAGGCATCTACTTATAATCGAGCGATCGAAGTCGCGAAGAAAGTATCACCCGGTCAACCGGGCTTCGATGAAGCGCAAAAATCGATGAATAAATGGAGTCAAATAATTTTATCTCTCGCCAAAAGACGTGCTGCTAGAGGCGAATTTAAAGCCGCAATTCAAACCGCTCTTTTAGTTCCAGAGGTAACAGCTCCTTACGAAGAAGCTCAAACAGCGATTAAAAAATGGCAAAAAAAATAGTAGAGACGTTCCGCAGGAACGCCTCTACCGCGCTTTGATTAGATTATTAGCAGTACTGTGATATATCCTCGCCGCAATCATCGGCTAGATAGCACAGCGCTCGAAAGCGTAATCCAACCACTTCTTCATATAAGGGGTTAAGCTTACACATTGGTGGAATGTGAAACAGGGTTTTACCGAATAATTTTACATCGCGCTCAAAGGGACATTGAGCAGGAATCAATTTGCACAAGCGGTGAGCAAAGAGGCGATCACTTACTTTAATATTATCTATCCGAAGCCGCAGCGGTTGAAGAATGTCACGGTCAGGCTCTGAGGAACGATTGTATAGCGCGGTTACATTAGTGTCAGATGCATTTGCGGGATTTAACGATACCCAGCTTGCTAAAAAAATCTTTGGCGTGGTACTATGAAATACTTTCACGGTTCGCTCCTCTAAATTTGTGAGGGTCACATAACTTTCCGATGACTCTCTACGGTGTAAACAACTTTTCTGTTGAAAATCGTCTTTTGACTTAGACACACTCTGATCTTTAGGTAGCTACTAGAATCAGAATCTATTTGTTACTACGTCAAGTTAACCGCACTTTTCCGAGAATAGGAACTGTATTAGTAGTATCTTGTTGATAACTTGACACAGTTTAAACTTTAGTAAAGACATCTGCTTTCAGACAGGTTTCATTTTAACATTTACAAAAGTTAATGCAATTTGCTTGTGCCAGTATTTTTACTGGAAATTGGAAATTGGTAATTGGGAATTGGGCATTAGTAATTGCGAATTGGTAATTGGGCATTGGGCATTAGTAATTGCGAATTGGTAATTGGGCATTGGGCATTCCCATTCCCTAGTCCCCAATTCACAATCCGTTGTTCCCAGTCTTCGGTAAAAAAGTGATTATCCTTAAATATGGAATTTATAGCGTATTAGGGTTGACTTACTTAGGGTTAGCGTTGGGTAGCCTACCTGGGTTACGGATGAACCGCGCTACGATCGCTTTAGTTGGATCTGCCTTTCTAATTGCTCTGGGTGTAGTGACTTTACAGCAAGCATGGGAAGCAATTGATGCCAAAACCATCGTGTTTCTTTTGAGCATGATGATAGTCAACGCTAATTTATCTTATGCAGGATTTTTCCCACAAGCACTGTCGGTGTTGTTGAGTTTTACCCGGAGTCCTCTAGGTGTATTAATAGCCTTAACTTTTGGCAGTGGTATTCTCTCCGCGATTTTTCTCAATGACACTATAGCGTTGATTTTTACACCATTGACATTGAGCTTGACTCAAGCTTTGGGTTTAAATCCGATTCCTTATTTACTAGCAGTTGCGGGAGCAACTAATATTGGTTCGGTAGCAACTTTGAGCGGAAATCCGCAAAATATATTGATTGGCTCGTTTTCAGGTATCGGCTATTTAGAGTTTTTACGGGCATTAATTCCAATTGCCGTAATTGGCTTGATAATTCAAATAGGATTGCTGTGGTTGCTTTATCCAGATGTGCGTTCACGGAGCGTGCCGCAGGTATCGCTTCAAGCGTGCGATAATTTGATAACCACAAAAACACGTATATTTAAACCGTTATATAAAAAAACTTTAATCATCACCACCGGATTACTCATTGCCTTTGTTGCCGGCTTACCCTTAACAGAATCTGCCTTAGTTGCTGCTAGCTTATTGCTAATTACTCGCCGAGTCAAGCCACAGCGCATTCTCAAAAAGGTGGATTGGAATCTGTTAGTAATGTTTTCTGGACTCTTTATCCTCACAAGAGTGACGCAAAAGTTAAATTTATTGCAGCCATTCACTCATGCAATTAACTCTGCTGCTAGTTTATTGGGGGTGACAGCTATCTTGTCTAATTTGATTTCTAATGTTCCAGCGGTACTTTTGCTGCAACCGTTGATTCCTAAAACCGATACACATTCCTGGTTGTTATTAGCAGCCGGATCAACTTTAGCTGGTAATCTAACTTTATTTGGTTCCGTTGCAAATCTAATAGTCGCAGAAGCTGCAAACGAGTTAGGTTACAAGCTGACTTTTTGGGAGCATTTGCGGTTTGGGGCGCCGTTGACTGTGTTTACTTTACTTCTAGTTTATCTGTGGGTTCATTAGCACCCTACGACTTTTGATTGATGTTTTCGTCATAGCGATCGCCATAATAAGTAGTTCGTAGGTTGGGTTGAACAAATGTGAAACCCAACTATTAATCAGCTTTACCAGAAAGAAAGTTGGCTTTCGTCCCTCAACACAACCATATCGCTTCAAATCTCACGCCAAGACGCAAAGTCGCCAAGAACAACTTTCTTTGCGTCTCTGCGCCTCTGCGTGAGCTTTTCTTTTAAACTACCTACGACGCCACTTGAGCAGTAGTGCGAGTCCGACGCCTTCTGCCATCGGTGGCAACTTTCACAGGAGGTTCATCAGGAACTTGCATCAACAAAGTCACAGATGGTTGACATTGCAACTCCTTTCTGATGGATCGTTGCAATTCCCGCTCTAAAGTGCCTTGCAATCCACCCAAGTCCATCTCTGATTGCTCGCTTTCAAAGCCAGAATTGGTAAATTCAGACCAACGCACGCTGAGGATTTCTTCAATCCGCTGTTGTACCCACTTTTGCAAAAGCGATCGCTCTATACTTGTCACCACCCCGCGCAGGTGAATTTCTGGTTTTGCCATCAACTTGCCACTCCAATCTATTGCCGCAGCGATGGTAATAATGCCTTCGGAAGCCATGCGTTGCCGTTCTTGCAATACTTTGGAGCTGACCATGCCAGAACTAGAAGTATCCACCAACTCTATACCAGACGGCACTTTACCAGCAACTTTCATAGAATTTTCAGTTAATTCTATGACATCGCCATTATTTATAATCACCATGTTCTCTGCCGGAATGCCCACACTTTGAGCAGTCTGAGAGTGCTTCACCAGCATTCGATGTTCACCGTGAATTGGCAAGAAGAACTTGGGACGAGTCAATGCCATCATCAGCTTTTGGTCTTCTTGACAGCCGTGACCGGATACGTGTATTCCCTTTTCTCTACCGTAAATTACATTTGCGCCCTGCATCATCAACTTATCGATGGTGTTGACGACAGCGATCGTATTTCCGGGAATCGGGTTAGCAGAGAATACTACTGTATCCCCTTGTCTGATTCTGATATGGGGGTGTTCTTTGTTGGCAATGCGTGTCATTGCTGACATCGGTTCACCCTGAGAACCCGTAGTCAAAATCAAAACTCTATCTTCTGGTAAATTCCGAACCGCGTGTAACGGCTGCAAAAGATTATCTTCACACTTGATGTAACCAAGATTACGCGCATGGGCAATCAAATTCAGCATTGAACGCCCGACAACCGCTACGACTCGGTTATACTTCTGCGCTAGCTGTAAAGTCATGTTGATGCGATGCACGCTAGAAGCGAAGGTAGTCACGAACAGTCGCCCAGGTGTTTGCATGAAGATGCGCTCTAAGTTGGGATAAACTGAACGTTCTGAAGGGGTAAATCCGGGTACTTCTGAGTTGGTTGAGTCACTCATCAGGCAAAGTACGCCTTTTTCGCCGTGTTCGGCTAGTCGTTGCAAGTCAAAATGCTCGCCATCGACTGGGGTGTGGTCAAATTTAAAGTCGCCTGTGTGAATGATTACACCAACGGGCGTGTTAATTGCCACAGTGAAACTATCGGCGATGGAGTGAGTATTACGCATATACTCGACTACAAATGATTTGCCAAATCGCACGACATCACGGGGTCTGACTGTTCTTAATTCAGTGCGATCGCGTACACCAGCTTCTTCTAATTTGCCCTCTAGCATTGCCAATGCTAGTCTCGGACCATAAATTACCGGAATGTCAAATTGCTTGAGGTGAAAAGCGATACCGCCGATATGGTCTTCATGACCGTGGGTAACGATCATACCTTTGATTTTGTGGCGATTTTCCCTTAGATAAGTTGTATCCGGCAGAACAATGTTTACACCGTGCATTGCCTCTGTCGGGAAAGCCAAACCTGCATCTAACAGGATAATTTCGTCATCATACTCGAAAACGCAGGTATTTTTACCAATTTCATGTAAGCCGCCCAATGGAATGATTTTTAGGGCAGAGTTAGCTTCGTTTTTAGCCATTTTCTCCTGGATGTTGTTTACGGTTAATAAGTTGTAACTAAGCTGTCTTCTATTAGAGGCAACAGTATTTGTGTTTTATGTCACTTTGAAAGCTCGTGAATTTTAAATTCAGATGGAATTCTTCTTCAATAAGATCGACTTTACACACTTAAATTTCATACTATATCGTTAGTCTTAACACAGGCTTCATCTGTACAACCTGGTTATAATTACGTCTTTTTCTCAGTAACTGCGTCAGCCAAAATTTGCTTGTTTCTCATCAAGTTTGTGCTTGAATTAAATTAAGTTCCTGAAGAACAGACTTTAATTTTTGAGTTACTTCTGCGTCGGCTTCACACAGCGGTAGACGAGTTGAACCTACCTCCCAACCTTGAAGTTGCAAAGCTTTCTTAAGTGGAATGGGATTTGTAGTTGTAAATAAAGCTTTAAACAACGGAAATAGTTGCAAATGAATTTCAGTAGCAACTTGAGTTTTTCCCGCTGAAAAGGCTTGGATCATCTGCTGTAGTTGGGTTCCTACCAGATGACTTGCCACGCTGACTACTCCCTTTGCCCCGATCGCTAACAAAGGCAAAGTTAATGAATCATCTCCAGAGTAAATCTGAAATTCTTTCGGTGTCAAGCGGCGAATTTCACTAGCCTGGTCTATATTACCACTAGCTTCTTTGATCCCAACAATGTTGTTTACCTCGGCTAAACCTGCCACTGTTTCTGCACTTAGGTTTTGACCAGTACGACCTGGGACATTGTATAACAACATCGGTAGGTCGGGACAGGCAAGGGCTATCGCCTGAAAGTGCGCTTTTAATCCGGCTTGCGGCGGTTTGTTGTAATAAGGTACAACTTGTAAAGATCCATCTACTCCTATTTTAGCGGCTTTTTGAGTAGCAGCGATCGCTTCTTTGGTGGAATTAGAACCACATCCTGCCATTACTTTAGCTTTTCCGGCAACCGCCTCGCATACCACTACAAACAACTGATATTCTTCTTCCCTAGTAAGAGTTGGAGATTCTCCAGTTGTCCCACATACCACCAGTGTATCTGTACCGTTTTTCGCTAGATGTGCTGCAAATTCTGCGGCTACATCATAATTAACACTGCCGTCTGCTTTAAACGGCGTAATCATCGCGGTTAAAACTCTACCAAAATCTACCACCCTTTTTTCACTCCTAATTACATGGATGCTATTTTTTTGTATCTTGGTGGCTTTCTCTTGTCATAACCGATCTGCAAATTGCTATGATAGCGTGATTCGCACATTTTCATTTGTTTTTCTGTATCTTGGTTAGCAATTTTCGCGAGATAAATTTACTTTTTTTCTTAACTAGAAACGTAACTTTTCATCGGTTTTAGTATATTATTTTCTACCAATAACTCAGCAATTTGCACTGCATTTAATGCGGCACCTTTACGAATTTGGTCGCCACACAGCCACAGTTCTAATCCGCACGGATGAGATATATCTTGACGAATTCTCCCAACTAAAACGTCATCTTGTCCGCTAGCTTCAATTGGCATGGGGAAATGATTTGTTTCCCAATTCTCTACTAATTTTATCCCAGGGGAATTACTTAAAATTTGTCTGGCTGATTCCACAGCAAAAGGTGTGGCAAATTCTAAATTAATTGCTTCCGAGTGAGCGCGAAGTACGGGAACCCGTACACAAGTTGCGGTAATTCTTATATCTTGATTTCCAAATATTTTTCGGGTTTCGTTAACCATTTTCATTTCTTCCTCGCAATATCCCAAATCATTCAATGGGGAGTTATGCGGAAATAAATTAAACGCCAACGGATAAGGAAAGACTTCCGCAACTGGTTTTTGCCCTTGTAAAATGGCGTTTGTTTGGGTTGTTACTTCTGCCATTGCTTTGGCACCGGCGCCACTAGCAGATTGATAAGTTGCAGCGACAATGCGCTGTACAGGCTTAACTTGATGCAATGGATATACTGCTAACGCCATTAAAATTGTCGTGCAGTTCGGGTTAGCAATAATGCCAGTATGGGTAGCTGCGGCTTGGGGATTTACCTCGGGAACTACCAAAGGTACTTCTGGATTCATCCGAAAAGCGCTGGAATTATCAATTACCACCGCACCCGCTGCGACAGCAATTGATGCCCAAACTTTGGATATCGAACCTCCGGCGCTAGCCAGTACGATATCTACATTATCAAACATAGCATCGCTTACTGCCTCAACTGGTAAATTTTCTCCTTTAAAGGGTAGAGTCTGCCCTGCACTACGAGCGGACGCTAATAACTTTAAATTAGAAACCGGAAAGTTACGACTTTCTAACAATTGGAGTAATTCTTTGCCAACTGCACCAGTCGCTCCTAAAATAGCTACACTATAGGATTTAGACAAATTTGCTTCCTCCTTACTTTATAAGTTGTTATTTGCAATTTTTTGTTGGTCAAATCCCCAATTTATCCATATTTAATTATCAATCTTCTGATATAAAATAAATTTCAATACTTCAGTTAGGTATATTTTAATCTAATACATTATTTCTTTTATTGGTCATATTAGTAATGTTGCAATTTACAACAATTACTTGCGAAAATTCCTACCAATTTAAAATAAACATTATACAACAAACTGTTATTTAGCGTGAAAACAAGTTTGATATCTGCACTCTTGTTGCCGTAGAAGCCGGATGCGATCGCCTTAATCTTCCATTCCTCTAAACTAGGTTCGCAGGATGATGGTTATACTATGATGCAAATGGACGTTTTTGAGCTATACCTCAAGGCAACTGGCGCTTGAGGCTAAAAGCAAAATACGAACTGCTGGTTGAAAACCAGGATATCACGGTGTAAGCCCCACGAAAAACCAATTTGGATTAGGGGCTACGGGCTAGGGGGTAGGGACGCTTGGATTAGGGATTAGGGGCTAGAAAACATACGCAATTCTTACTTTATTACCTTTACTAATCCCCAGTCCCCAGTCCCTAGTCCCCAGTCCCTAGTCCCCAGTCCCTAGTCCCCAGTCCCCAGTCCTCAGTCCCCAGTCCTCAGTCCCCAGCCGCTAGCCCCTAATCCCACGTAAAGTTATTGCGCTAAAGTGTCCAGTACTTTGACATTAGCAGTAAACTGGATCTCTGCTGAAGGGCATCCATTTTTCAATCTAGACGCACACCATGTAGAGCGTCTCTAGTCCACTCGCAGTAAAAATAGCAGACAACACAGCCGAAGCATGAAAGTTACCCAGGAAAAACTTCCCGCTAGCCAAATAGGGCTGGAAATCGAGATTACGCCAGAAATGACTAAGCAAACTTACGAAAAGGTCATTAAGAACTTCACTAAAGATGCTAATATTCCTGGGTTTCGCAAAGGCAAGGTGCCTCGCCCCATATTGCTACAGCGCATTGGCACAGCTAGAGTTAAGGCAGCAGCACTAGAAGAAATAATTCAAGATGGTATTGAAAAAGCGGTAAAACAAGAAAACATCCAGGCGATCGGACAACCGCACTTGCGATCATCGTTTGAGGAATTGATTAATAATTATGAACCGGGTAAAACTCTGATATTTTCCGCCGGTGTAGATGTAGAACCGGAAGTAAATCTGGTTAAGTATACCGAATTTGAAGTCAAAGCTGAGGAAGTAAAATCCGATCCAGAGAAAGTCGATCAAGTCCTAGAGAGCGAACGTCAGGAAATGGGAACATTAATTCCTGTAGAAGGACGTGCAGCGCAAATAGGTGATGTGGCTGTAGTGGATTTTAAAGGTGTGTACTTCAAAGGAGAAGACGAAACCGCAGAACCTGAGCCAATTCCTGGTGGTGAGGCAGAAGATTTTCAAGTAGAGTTGCAAGAAGATAAGTTTATTCCCGGTTTTGTGACGGGGATGATCGGAATGAATCCTGGAGAAACTAAAGAAATTTCCGCTCAGTTTCCCGATCCCTATGCTAACGAAGAATTAGCCGGAAAAGCTGCAAAATTCACGGTAACGCTCAAAGAAATTAAAGAAAAAGAGCTACCGGAATTAAATGATGATTTTGCTCAGGAAATGAGCGATTTTGATACATTAGCCGAATTGCGTGCTTCTTTAGAAGAGCGATATGAAAAAGAGGCTGCTACCAAAACAAGAGCGAATAAGCAGGAAGCTTTGTTAGCAGAATTGCTTCTTCATGTAGAAGTAGACTTGCCAGAAACAATGATTTCCCAAGAAGTCGATCAGATGCTGAACCAAACAGCGATGCGACTTTCTCAACAGGGGTTAGATGTCAGGAAGCTATTTACCCAAGATATTATCCCTCAGTTGCGCGAGCGATCGCGTCCAGAAGCAATTGAACGCTTAAAGCGATCGCTTGCACTCATCGAAATCGGTAAACGCGAGTCCATCGAAGTCACACCCGAAGAAATCGAGGCAAGAGTCACAGAACTGATGCAAGAGTACGCAGATCAAGATATTGATCCCGAAAGACTCCGCGCAGTAGTCGAAAATGAACTCTCAACCGAAAAAATCGTCGATTGGCTAATAGAACACTCATCAGTTGAACTTCTACCTGAAGGTTCTCTGACCCCTCAACTTGAAGAAGCAGAATCACCAGAATTAGAAGCAGCTGCACCTGAGGTAGAGGAACAAACCAGCGAATCTGCTCCATAAGAATCAACACAGGGAGAGTAGGGGGACAAGGAGGACGAGGAGGACGAGGAGGACGAGGAGGACGAGGGGATAAATCACTCCTAACTCCGTAGAAACGTGAGGAACATCGCGTCTGTACAACTCAGTGCCTTTGCTCCTCCGTTCCTCCCGACTCCTACCCAGATTACCGCCTTAGCTTGATAGTGTGTAACACGAGAGCTATTTATATAAGGCATAATGGTTAACACATAGGTAAAATACAAATCAAATTCGCTCCTCTTAGGCAGCAAATCGCAGCTTTAATCTTTGTCCTAATTATTCTCAAACGTTCTTTTATGCTTATATCGCAGTCGGGAAATTACCCAATCCACAGTTTGGGTCAAAGACAAATTAACTCTCAAAGCAGCCCTAGCAACATCGTCCCGATGGTGGTAGAACAATCTGGTATGGGAGAAAGAGCTTTCGATATCTTCTCCCGCTTACTACGAGAGCGGATTATCTTTTTGGGCACGCCAATCGACGATACTGTTGCTAACTCAATTGTTGCTCAGTTATTGTTTTTGGATTCTGAAGACTCAGAAAAAGACATTCAACTGTACATTAATTCTCCCGGCGGCTCCGTCTACGCAGGAATGGCAATCTATGATACAATACAACAAATCCGCCCGGATGTTGTCACTATTTGTTTTGGATTAGCTGCGAGCATGGGGGCGTTTTTGCTGACTGCTGGAACGGCTGGGAAGCGCATGTCTTTACCCGATTCGCGGATTATGATTCACCAACCGCTCGGTGGCGCTCAAGGGCAAGCAATTGACATAGAAATTCAGGCAAGAGAAATTCTTTACATTAAGTCGAACTTGAATCAGTTATTGTCTGAGCATACTGGTCAACCCTTAGAAAAAATCGAGGCTGATACTGAGCGCGACTTCTTCATGTCGGCAGAAGAAGCGAAAAACTACGGTTTGATCGACCAAGTTATTTCCAGACAAAATCTACCCACCGCTGGGGAAAACGTCACTAGTGTGAAATAAGAGGCTGGTATGTCTAAGTACGACTCCCATTTAAAATGTTCATTTTGTGGCAAGTCTCAAGAGCAGGTGCGTAAATTAATCGCAGGACCTGGAGTCTACATCTGCGATGAATGCGTTGACTTGTGTAATGAAATACTAGATGAGGAGTTACTCGACACGAATGGTGCGGCAACACCACCAGCCGCACCACGGTCAGAACCGCCTCAAAAACGTCGCGCTCGGTCTAACAGTATCTCATTTAATCAGATACCCAAGCCACAAGATATTAAAAAATATCTCGACGAACACGTTATTGGTCAAGACGAAGCCAAGAAAGTGCTGTCAGTCGCGGTTTACAATCATTACAAACGGTTGGCGATCATTCAGTCTAAAGGCAGTGGCAAACCTGGGGCAGATGATGCTGTAGAACTGCAAAAGTCCAACATTTTGCTGATGGGACCGACCGGTTGCGGTAAAACCCTGTTAGCACAAACTTTGGCGAAAATCTTAGATGTACCCTTTGCCGTCGCTGATGCCACAACGCTGACGGAAGCCGGGTATGTAGGAGAAGATGTAGAAAATATCTTGCTGCGACTGTTGCAAGTAGCCGATTTGGATGTGGAAGAAGCCCAAAGAGGAATAATCTACATCGACGAAATAGACAAGATTGCTCGCAAAAGCGAGAACCCCTCGATTACGCGGGATGTTTCTGGCGAAGGCGTGCAGCAAGCTTTGCTGAAGATGTTAGAAGGAACGATCGCCAACGTACCACCCCAAGGAGGACGCAAGCATCCGTATCAAGATTGTATACAAATTGATACGAGTAACATTTTGTTCATCTGCGGCGGCGCTTTTGTCGGTCTGGATAAAATCGTAGATCAGAGAGTTGGCAAAAAGTCAATGGGCTTTGTCCAACCCGGAGAAGGTGTATCCAAAGAAAAGCGAGTGGCAGATACTCTGCGTCATCTAGAACCAGATGATCTAGTGAAGTTTGGGATGATTCCCGAATTCATTGGGCGGATACCAATGGTGGCGGTAGTAGACCCGCTAGATGAAGAAGCACTGATGGCGATTATGACCGAACCCCGCAGTGCCTTGGTGAAGCAGTACCAAAAATTGCTGAAGATGGATAACGTGCAGCTAGACTTTAAACCAGATGCCTTGAAAGCGATCGCTCAAGAAGCTTATCGCCGCAAAACAGGTGCTAGAGCGCTGCGTGGTATTATCGAAGAACTGATGCTGGATGTAATGTACGAGTTACCCTCTCGTAAAGATGTAACTCGCTGTTCAGTAACGCGGGAGATGGTAGAGAAGCGATCGACAGCCGAATTGCTGATGCATCCATCTTCACTACCCAAGCCAGAATCAGCTTAAAAAAAGATCAAGGATGAAGGATGAACGATAAAATTTTATCTTTCATCCTTTAAGTTTTACAGTTGACACTTAGTTTAGATGCCTTACATTAGCGTTCGGGGTGTTGAGCATTACTACGAGTGGATAAAAAAATTATCTGGTTCCCAGGTGAAACCAGTGATGGTTTTTATTCATGGTTGGGCAGGTTCAGCGAAATATTGGCAAAGTACCGCTCATGCTTTATCAGATGAATTTGATTGTTTACTCTACGATTTGCGCGGTTTTGGGCGTTCCGGTGGACAACCAATTATAGCCAAAGCAAGTGAATCTGTGGTTGAGTCAGTTGATTCGCAGTCAGTAGAAGAAGATCAAGCGATCGCTGAGTTAACCTATGAATTAGAAGAATATGCTGACGACTTTAAAATGTTGCTAGATAAGTTGCAACTACAGCGCGTCTATATTAATGCCCATTCAATGGGCGCGTCAATTGCTACTTTGTTTCTTAACCGTTATCCGCAACGAGTAGAACGAGCAATTTTGACTTGTAGCGGCATTTTTGAATACGATGAAAAAGCGTTTGCAGCCTTTCATAAATTCGGTGGGTATGTAGTTAAATTCCGTCCCAAATGGTTAGCAAAAATACCATTTGTTGACCGAATGTTTATGGCGCGATTTCTACATCGTCCCATACCAGCGCAAGAGCGTCAGGCTTTTTTGCAAGATTTTTTGGTAGCAGATTACGATGCTGCCTTGGGCACAATTTTTACTTCTGTAAGTAAAGCAGCATCTGAGTTAATGCCCGATGAATTCGCGAAAGTGACAGTTCCTACCTTGCTGGTGGCAGGGGAATATGACAAGATTATACCCGCTCGGATGGGGCATCAAGCAGCGGTATTAAACGATAAAGTTGAGTATGCCATGATTAAGCGTACTGCTCATTTCCCGATGTTGGAAGACGCACCAACTTATTTACAGTTGGTGCGAGAGTTTTTGAATTAGTTAGTTGATGGTTGATGGTTGGTATCCATTAAACACTAACTCCTAACTCCTAACCACTAACCATCCAGAGATTAACCCAAACCTAGTTCTCTCTTGAGCAAGTTAATCGATTTAGTACCAATGTAATTTTCGCTGCGAATCAGTTTAGGTGGACGAATAATGTCCTCTTGAGCGGCTTGAACTGCGGCTTGGACTGCGGAAAAACTGACTTGATCGCTGCTAAAAATTATTTCGGCACGTTTGACGAGCGCTTGAAGTTTATAGCCATCTTTTGGTTGAGAAGTCATCACTAGTAGTTCATCTCCCCGGAAGCCGTGGATGATCACTTCTGTAGCGCGGAGAATGCCAGAACTGAGGCTGACTATACCCACACAGCTATCTTTTGGTAGGGTTCTCACCAAATTGATTTCTTTGGCGTAGTCGTAGATATCTAGGGGAATGACTCGCACAGTTTTTGGGGCAGCGATCGCTTCGACTTCCGCGATAAAATACCGACTTGTAACCACAGTGGCAGAGGATGTTTGATCTAACACTGTAATTAATTCTTCCATCGCTACCAACTGTACTGGTATTTTCAGGGATTGTTCTAATTCATACATCATTAACTCGCCAGCACCAATATCTTGAGTTGGAGCCGCCACTATTACCCGCGCACTACAACGTAAGCGCCAATCAATTTCTGCCAAGAATATCTCACGAGCTTGATTGAGCGAACAGCCTTGGGAAAGCAGTTCATCCATTGCTAGTTGGACAACTTTGTATGCTTCGGGATCTTGCTTGAGAATCGGCGATTTCAGCCGACTTCCGCCCTCATGACCTTGAGCGCGGACGTAAATTCCCGAACCAGCGAGACTTTCGACAAATCCCTCTTCTTCTAACTGGCGGTAAACTTTGCTGATCGTATTGCGATGTAACCCTGTCTGCATCGCCAGCGCTCGCGTGCTTGGCAATTTGTATCCAGGTGGATATTGCCGGGAAGCGATCGCAAACCGGATTTGATTAAACAGCTGGGTTGATGCGGGAATTTCACTGTCTGGCTGAATACGGAATTGAATCATCACCAAACCTCCTTCATGTGCTAGTAGTGCTATGCGACCAGCTGCATATGCTACTTGTCAAATATTTTATTAATACATGGAATTGATAGGCGTAGAAATTTATTATGCAGTGAATAAGCTGCTAATTGGTAATTTAATTTGACCTTGGGACTGGTGAGTCCAGCACAATTCTCTTAGTTTCCCGGAGCAAGTAACTGGCGAATCCGAAGAGGGAACTGGGTACTGGGCAAGAAAATTATTCTTTATTTCTCATTTTTAATCCTTAATTAAGCGTTCAAACTCGCATTGCGTCCCCAATCGTCGCCAAAACAGTACGCTCCCCGTCCTTTGAATCCGCTCTCGCGAAGAGTTGAGATGAAGTTGAGATCCTGGCATAGTTATATCTGATAATTACAAACCATGAGTAAAAATAATTATGACTCTTCAAGCAATCGATACCAAAACGGTTAAGCTTTCGCAAGATCATCTAGAAATACAAGCTTACCTGGCACAGCCACAACAACCCAGTTCCTACCCAGGTATCGTGGTATTGCAAGAAATTTTTGGTGTCAACGCCCATATCCGGGAAGTTACAGAACGTATTGCCAAACTTGGATATGTAGCGATCGCCCCAGCAATTTTTGAACGTATCGCTCCCGGTTTTGAAACTGGCTATACCCCAGAAGCTATTGAAACTGGCAGAAACTATGCCATGCAAACCAAAGCATCAGAGTTATTAAGCGATATTCAAACAGCTATTGATTATCTCAAAAGCCTCCCCCAAGTAAAAAAAGATGGTTTTGGCTGTATTGGCTTCTGCTTTGGCGGTCATGTAGCATATCTCACCTCTACTTTACCAGATATCAAAGCTATCGCTTCATTCTACGGCGCAGGCATCACCGTTCGCACACCAGGAGGTGGCGCTCCCACCCTTACCCTCACCCCAGAGATTAAAGGCACACTATACGCCTTTTTTGGCAAGGAAGATGCGAGCATTCCTCTTCTTCAGGTAGATCAAATAGAGGCAGAGTTAGAAAAATATAAAATCGAGCATCGTGTGTTTCGCTACGATGGAGCTGACCACGGATTTTTCTGTGACCATCGCGCCAGCTATAATCCTAAAGCTGCGGCTGATGCTTGGGAGCAGGTGAAACAACTGTTTACACAATTAAGCGACTAGGTAGAAAGAAATATCCGTTCACACTACAAATGGCTAATGGCTAATTGCCAAATTGCTAATTGGAAAAACAATTAGCTTGGCAAATAGCAAATAACAATTTATCTTCAAAGATCATGAATTCCGAAGCGAAACTTTCTCAAGAAGCTAAGTCCTTTACAATGGACGATTTTGCCAAAGCACTGGAAAAACACGACTATCAGTTTCAAAAGGGACAGGTGGTACACGGTAAAGTGTTCCAGCTTGACCATGATGGAGCATATGTCGATATTGGGGGCAAATCGTCAGCTTTTATCCCCCGCGATGAGGCTTCTTTGAGAGCAGTAACCAATTTGTCGGAGGTGTTGCCGCTACAAGAAAAACTGGAATTTATAATTATCCGAGAACAGGATGCAGAAGGTCAAGTTACCTTGTCTCGCAAACAGCTGGAAATTAAGCACATCTGGGAACGACTGGTACAAATGCAGGAAAATACCCAAACGGTACAAGTGCGGGTAATGGGTGTGAATAAAGGTGGCGTCACCGTTGATTTGCTAGGTTTGCGGGGATTCGTTCCGCGATCGCACTTGGTTGAGCGTGATAATTTAGAAGCTCTTAAAGGTCAAACTCTAACTACTGCCTTTTTAGAAATTGATCGCAATAACAATAAGCTTATACTTTCTCAGCGCTTGGCAACTCGTTCTGCCGGCTTCAGTATGTTGGCTAATGGTCAGTTAGTCGAAGGTAAAGTTACTGGTATCAAGCCTTTTGGCGTGTTTGTTGATTTGTCAGGTATTAGCGCTTTACTCCACATTAAGCAGGTGAGCCAAAAATTTATTGAAAATCTAGAAAAAGTCTTTCAAGTCGGTCAGCACGTTAAAGCTGTAATTATTGACTTGGATGAAGGTAAAGGTCGCGTTGCTCTTTCTACCAGAGTTTTGGAAAACTTCCCAGGTGAAATTCTGGAGAATATGGATGAGGTAATGGCTTCAGCCGAAGCGCGTGCTAATCGCTCGTCGAACAAAGCTGAAGAAAGCTAGTTGATAGTTGTTAGTGGTTAGTCATTATCCACTATCCACTAACCACTATCCACTTACTCTGTTGACGATAGCTGTCTCGCAGTTCCTGCAATGTTTCTTCATGAAACGCAAATTTAATTAATGCGACCAATTTACCCCAAGTGTATAACACAGCTTGTGAAGGCGATCGCCAAAATTCGTTTTTCAAAAATTTCACCCACAACTCAGGTGCTTTGCTTCTTTGACCCGGTTCATTTTGCTTTTTCCAACGCTTGCGCCATTTGATAAAGTCGGCGGCTGTGGGCGGCTCTACTCCCACAATTGGCGGAAAATCGGCGTAGCTGACAAATTTACTCACACCCTTGGCGTGGACGTAAACTATATATCGCCAGCATTCCACTACATAAATATCTTCAAAGTTGATGTTAAACATGATTGTCACCGCCTCTTCGGTAACAAATCGCGAACTGAAGTGGCGAATTGACGATTTGTGAACTATTTTTGATTCACGAATAACGAGCGCTTTTGGTTTGAGTGATGATAACATAAAGTAAACCTCACGTTGTAATGAGATATCTCTTGATTTAAAGGATTCTCGTTTGACGAAGCATGGTTTTTGTTAAATGGCGATCGCCTTCTCAGTTTCCTACGCCGGAGGGCGATCGTTTTATATACTAGAATAATTAAAGACTGATATAAATCATTTGTCAAGTAAACTATGGGAATGATTAGGCTGCGGGTTCGAGAGTTTGCTGCACAAAAGGGTTGGACGATAAAAGAAGTATCTGACCGTTCAGGTGTGGTCTACAGCACTCTGAGAACATATGCGCGATCGCCTGGATTAGAAACTGTTGACTTCACGGCAATCCAGAAGTTAGCCCGCACGTTTGATGTGATGATTGAGGATTTAGTAGAGGTAGTACGGGAGTAGCCAACTTAAGCTAATCTATATATCGCCCGCATTACACTAGATAAATATCTTCCAAATTTATGTTAAACATGATTGTCAGGGCGAATTGTTGTGAAAAATCGCGAGTTGAAGTGGCGAAGAAGCGATTTGTGAACTATTTTTGATTCACTGATGATCATCGCTTTTGGTTTGAGGGATGATAACATAAGCTAAACCTAACGTTGTAATGAGATACCTTCTGATTTGAGGGATTATCGTTTGACGAAATATGGTTTTTGATTTGCGGGCGATCGCCTTTGTGTTTTCCACGACCTAAGGCGATAGTTTTATAGCTTAGAATTATTAAACGACAATAGAGTATCACTTGTCAAGCGCAAAATGGGGCTTGTTAGGTTAAAAATTAGAGAATTGGCTTTGGAGAAAGGTTGGACGTTAAAAGAAGTGTCCGACCGTTCCGGATTGGTGTATAGTACCGTAAGAGCCTATGCACGATCGCCTGGGATGGGAAGCGTTGACTTTACGGCAATCCAGAAATTAGCCCGTTTGTTTGATGTAATGATTGAGGATTTAGTTGAAGTAATCGAGGAGTAAGCGATCGCGCTTTTCCCAAGCGATCGCGTTGCTAGTTAATCCCACCAAGCATACAGCACACTAAAATTTATCTCTGTTTCATCAGCGCTTTGAGCAAATTTCTCAAACTCATCTGTGAGATTAGCATCAATTCGAGATTCTATTAGTTCCGTCTCTACCCTCACTTCAATTCCTTCAATGCTAGTTCGGTAATCTTCGCGATCAGGGGAAATGGCATATCCAATAAAGACCGGATTATAACCTTTAACAACACACTTTTTGCCAAATTCGTAGAATTGCTCAATTGTGGGAGAAAAGTTTTGTTTTTCCTGTGGGTTAGCAAATCCTTCTTTTAACAACTTCTCTAGCTTATCTAAAGACAAGTTGTGGAAACGCTCTGCACCACCTAAATCTTCATCCCAATTTATACGCTCACCAAAAACAATTTCATCGCGTCGATGATAATCATGGTTAAGATTGTTCATTTGGTTATTTGAGTATTTCAGTTCACCAACGTTTAGATTCAGGACAAGAGCGGAACCTCAAAATCATTGAACGAGACAACATCGTAAGAAGTAGCTGCTAAAGCCTTAACAAGCTTTTGATCAAGAGTCAGTAAAGTAGCACTAACTTGTTGTGAAAGCGCAACATAAGAAGCTTCATTTGCCGAAATCCCATGAGCCAAGGCAATATTTACAGCATCTGCCATCAAATCAGCGGTGGAGACAACACGCAAGGGAAAAGCTTTGAGACTGACTAAATCTGCTGGTACATCAGCAACAGCGTAAAGTCCAGCACGTACATACTTCCAAAGAATGTTGCCACACTCAATGTAAAATAGGTCTGGGACAAAGATTTCTGTTTGCGGATTGCTCAGGTGAGCAAACAGTTGATTAACTTTGGGGGTTAGCGGGTCGGGGATGAATTGCTTAATGCCTACACTAGCATCCACGACACACTTAAGAGGAGTAGTCATCTATCGCGGTCTTCTCGGATCATAGCAGTGCTATCGAGCCATTCGATATCAGTCCGACGATTCTCACGACGTTGACGAATTTCCTCTAAAACTTTTGGGACATTCTGTCGCTTTTGTTCTTCCGTTTCTTGTGCTTGAGTTGTCAAGACTTGTTCTAACAGAGTGATAACTTGGGCATTTATTGAACGATGCTGAGATGCGGCTAACTCTTGCAGCTTTGCATACAAATCATCGGGTAAATTTCGCACATAAAGGGTAGCCATTGGTTGACCTCCCAGCTTGCATTATGCTAGCACAATGCAAGCTGGGAGGGAAGAGGAGGCGATCGCATTGTCTCGGTTAGGCGATCGCCAAACTCTTAAGAAGGGTGTGAATTACATAGACTGTGCGAAATTCCCGCTACCATTGGCTAAAATTAATTTCAAAGTTTCCCAACCAGGTTTTGCATAGTATCCAATTCTCTCACGCAACTACGTACGAGCGCTTTTGGCATCACTGAAAATTACGGTTTGGTTCCAATGCTACTCACACGCGAGTAAAAGCTATGCCTCCCGCTCCGCACGACATTCAGCTATATTGTTCGTTCTTTGCGGTTTCTATAAAAGATAAAAGCGGCAAAACTGATAAAGGCAACAGCTATAAATACCGAAAAATCTTTCTTACTACTGCGGTTACTCAGATTAACTTTAGGGACGATGGTTCGGTAACTGTCGGCAATGGCAACTCCTTGCTTTTCTAACCACGTTTTCACTTCTCCTTCTCCACCCTCAGTCACAAATCCACTCACCGTTACTGTTTCACTATTTGGATCTTTTTCAACGTACTGTTCAATATCACCCTTGTCTAATGAAATAATCAGATGAACCGGGGTGTTAGACTGAGAATTCTCTCTCAATGGAATATAGACTCTAGGCATACTAGTTCCCTTTTGTGTTACTAACACATTGGGATCTGGATAGCCTGAAATATTGGCATAAAAACTGTGTTCAGCAATTTTGCCGGAAGTTAGTTGAGCGATGTTAATCGTACCGATATCTTTGCCGAATGATTGCGCTAATGAAATATTCAGTAGAACAAACCCGACAATTAAAATAATTATCGGCATGAGCGCATTTTTTAGAAGTCGGTTATTTGTCAAATCATCAATTACATTCCACTTAGCAGAATATTCAGTTACGGAAATTACTTAGAACATGATTTAAATAGTAACTAGACTAAATACAATAATCTATAAACCTGTTTCTGTCCAATAAACTTTCACTCTGGCAGTCCAAATTTTCTGCGTACTTCCTGCACAGAAATTACTTTACCAGCTTTGCTATCTGCTAGTCCAGCTTCAACAGTTTGCCGGACATAAATTTGATACATCAAATCGTCCCATGTCGAGTTTTCTGGCAATCTGTCAATCAATTTATGGGCTTCTTCCTTAATGTTTTCCATCACTGGTTCAAATACTGTTTGTGCATCCATTTGCATTCATTGTAAATGCAAAATCTGGCGTTGTATTTTGTGAGAACGCACTATTACACAATTCAGTTCACTCAAAAAAGCATATTAGAGACTGAAAAATCCCTTTATTTTCACTCTCTAACAAATATTTCAACGGAGAGGGTGAGATTCGAACTCACGGAACCTTTCGGCTCACTCGATTTCAAGTCGAGCGCATTCGACCACTCTGCCACCTCTCCAGGTAGACTGTCAGCTAAGACAGACATATCATACT
>JBPCQW010000276.1:0-8792 GCA_050997715.1 Hassallia sp. | reverse complement strand
TGAGTTGCTCCCACATCAAAGGTAAATCCTTTGCGTTTGAAGGTAGAAGCACAGCCTCCCGGTACCAGCGCTTGATCCAAAATTAAGACGCTGTAACCTTTATGAGCTAATAAAGCCCCAGCAGTGAGTCCACCGATTCCTGCACCGATGACGATGACGCGATCGCTTGGCATAGATACTTATGACATATTTCTTAATATTTATAATTATAATTTTATATGAACTCACCAAAGTAGTAGATTTTGCTCAGACTCCTCGACTGATTAAAAACTCACGAAGTTGCTTGCCAATTGCTTCTAAGGAAAAGCATAGCTCTGCCCGACACCGAGCACGCTGACCAAGTTCGCGCATCCAAGTTTCATTGTCTAGGATACGACCCAGGGCTGAAGCTAAGGCTGTTGCGTCACCGCGTGGCACCACTAGCCCCCCCGAAGCTTCACCGCCTTCCAGGATATCGGGTACTCCAGGCGCGTCAGCCGCTACCACAGGTAAACTACAAGACATGGCTTCAATGGGCGCTACGGGAAAACCTTCGTGTCGAGAAGCGAGGGTATAAACATCGGCTGCGGACAGGTAACGTTGAATCAGAGTGCGATCGCGCACATATTCATCTCTCCACATCACTCCTGGTAGATCCATCTGAGCAAGACGTTGACGCAATTTGTCTGCGTCGCTTCCTGTCCCTACAAGCAGCAGCCGCAAGTCTCTGCCAGGGCGATCGCATAAGACTTGTTGCCAAGCATCTAGCAGAATATCTAATCCCTTACGGTGTATATCGATACGACCGTGAGAGACGACCACCTGAGCATCAAGCGGAATATCCAGCGCCGCCCTGGCTTCACAACGATCCATAGCATGTGAGTTCGCCACATCCATTGGATTGAAAATTCGTGCCAGTTTAGCAGATGGTACGCCGTAGTGGGACTGTACCCGCTGCACTTCGGTTTGGGTAGCCACAATTAAACCAGCGCAAGCCTTTATTGTGAGAGGGCGTAAAGGACGTTCCAATTGCGAGAGTTGAAAGTCACCTCCCTGGAAACTGGCAAACACTGGCAAACCTATTAACTTGCCCAGCAGTACGCAAACATCAAAGCGAGCATATTCGTACTCTTGGCAGAGAATAGCTTGGCAACCCTCGCGGCGCAGTTCACGGGCAAGTGCCACTAGTGGTGTAGCCAGGTAAGGTGAAATGTCTTTGAGGATTCCCAGCAGGATGCGGCGGACACCATGAATATCCCCAAATGCTTCCTTGAAAGTCCATGCGTAGGGATTAGGTATCCGACGCCTCGCAACGTGGTAGATTTCGGGAGCAGGCAATACACAGATAGTTGTATCTGTAGGCGCGTGAGTGTAACGCGTCGGTTCACTAACACGAGCGGAAATACAGAACAATACTGTCCGCACACCAGCCAGTTTCAAAGCATCAATGTAGCCAAACATCCAACCGCCTGTCATTTCGTTACAAAAAGCCTCAAATGACACGCCGATGGTATCTAAAAAGTCTTCAATTAAGTCGCCCCAATGTAGCAAGGCGATCGCTGGTTGTGCTTGGGTGTTCATAATCCCTATTTTTTGTATGCAAAATTGCGTTTGAGAGTATTTATAGGCTTTTCAAAAAACTGCCATGACAAAACTGCCAGAATTAGGGTAGCTACAGTACTTAAAACAAATTTCTTCCATCCCCAAGCTGGATATGTAAAGCCAACATAAGTAAGTATCTTATTGAGAGCATAAGCTACTAAAAGATGGTAAACATAAATTCCGTAACTTATCTTGCCAAGATATACCAGAGATGGTAATTCTAAAATCACTCCTATCCAACCACTAAAACCTCGTGCAGCACGATCTATTAACCATACAAAAAACATAGATGCTACTGTACTTCCCAAGACTATGACTATTGACTTACCTAAATTGGAAATGTACATAAACTGAGAAGCAACAAACAAAGGAATACCCACCCAAAAACAAAAATTACATAAATATTTCTTAGCTTGTTTAAGTTTGTCTTGATTATGATTACAAAACGCAAGTAATGCACCCATGCCAAAGGAATCAAAGCAGGATAAAGTAAAAATATATTCCATCACTCCATTAGTGAAGCCAGTTTGAATACAGAAAAATCTGAATAACGGTCCTAAAAATATTGTTAGAATAATTACTGTTAATATATGTTTTTTAGGGAGAAAGATTATAATCAGTGGCCAAATTAAATAAAACTGCTCTTCTACAGACAAAGTCCAGAAATGCGATGTTACTGCATCCCATCTTTCCCAAGAGAAATAAATATTTGATGTATAAGTTAAATGCCAAATTAATGATGATTTACTTATATATTTAAAGGCAATGATTGTAGTCGCAAAAATAGTTAAATAATAGACAGGCATGAGGCGTAGAAACCGACGCATATAGAATCTTCTTATCGTAAACCAAGCATCTTGTTGAGCGAAATCCACCAGGTCTCTGCATCGCAATAAAATGCCAGTAATAAGAAAACCACTCAGTACAAAAAAAAGCCTGACTCCTAAGGGACCCCAGTGTAATTTTGAATTGAGAAACAAATCTTCCGGTAAAAAGTGGTGAACCAGTACACCAAACACAGCCAATGCTCGTAAAGCATCTAATTGAATCATATAGCGTGGCTCATCATTTTGTACTGTCTTCGCTATCAAGCTCATGTGACCTCCATACATCATGTTCCGCGTCTTCTGGTTCAAGTTGCCCCTATGCAATAAAGGGTGATTTATTTTGTCTGGGTAATAGCTGCGCGAAGTTTTTCACAGCTACTACCCTTCTCAAAGATTTGCACCTTCCTTTTGCCAAGCCGATGCAGTTTCTGTACCTTTCGCTTCAGGCTTATGTAAGTAATAACTCAGCCATGTCAGCGGGCTGAACATCGTACACAAGAGTTGACGCTGACGATGGGATAAGCGTGAAAATGCAATATCATGACCCAGAACCGTCAGGGGGTTAATGAACGTGGCATATCCTTGGCAGGGCAAATTTATCAAAGTCTTGAGTTCAGCCAAAGTGTAGCCACGCCGGACATGACCCCATTCCCCCATAACTTCTGCCTCACTAGGGCAGATAGGTTTCATGAATTTGTAGTAGGGAAACCGCCAATTTTCATTGGGAGTACTAATTAGCAGAAAACCACCTGGGCGCAAAACTCGCAAAGCTTCTGATACTGCCTTTTTGTCATCTGGGACATGTTCCAAAAGGTCGAACATTGTGACAGCGTCGAAAGACTCACTTGCAAAAGGTAAAGCAGTGGCATCCCCACACACAAAGCGCACCCGTTTTTGTTGGTTACAGGGTGCTTGGGCGTATTCAGGGTTTAAATCTAGATTGGTGACTTGCGCTTGAGGAAATAACAAGGCAGTTAAACCACTTTGACCGCCCCCAACTTCTAAAATGTCTTGAATGGGTTTGTCGGGAGTAATACGGTGGATGGCGTGCATCTTTTCCCGGTAAAAAAATCCTTGAGTCAAGGGATGAGGAAAAGGATTGCAGGAGAGAAAATCAGCTAATGGTGTCTTATGCATAGATATATGTTGAGTTAATAGTGATTAGTAATCTAAATGTGGTTTTTTTTCTGAAAAAGCTTTTTTTTTAAAGTGTTATTGATAATAATTGGTAATGCCGAAAGTACCCCCTTAAGTGACATATTCTTGGGATCAGATGCTGCTAAATACTTTTCGGCTTCTGCGGCATACCAATGAGCAGCCTTGTTTTCGGCGATATATTTTTCAACGAATTGTAAATATTGTTTTGGATGGACTATTGAAAGCTGATTTTCCCTAGTTAGTTCAAATTGATTTTTAAGGAGATAATTGGTTGGTGATTCCAGATAATCTTTTTGGGCAAAGATTAAAATATTTTGGGCATACCAAATTTCCACACTATCGTTTTGCCAAACTCTAGGTCTTATACAATCAATCGCTACATATCCTTTTTTTTGAAAGTATTTTGCCCAGTAGTCTAGCCATTGCTCATTAATATGTTCTCTTCCGCCTTGAAAGGGGATTGCAGCAGAGAAAAGAATAACTCGTCCCAAGCTTGTCAGCGAATCTACAAATGTTTCAGCGCAATCCTCAGGCAAGTGTTCAGCCACCTCCAAAGAGACGACTAAATCAAACTGTTTATCTAAACTCAGAGGATTTTTCAAATCAAACGATATAAACCTGTCTTGAGGAATTTCTAAATTTTTTTTATCTACGTAATCACCATCTACGCCCCAAATCTCCTCAACACCATGTTCTTGAAATACAGATAACCAAGTGCCTGTGCCGCAACCAACATCAATAACTGACTTTGGATCAATGAACTCAAAAATTATAGGAATAATCTCTTTGGCTGATTTGGTCGAACCATCTTGGATCAATTTAAAAAAATCTTCTGTATAAGTTTGCATGTGTAACCTCTTAATTGCTTACTTTAAGATTTACGAGTCGATGACAACACATGAAGTGTCGTACAGGTTTTATGAGTCAAATCTCTTTTTTACTTAATAATGACTTTGGTAAAGTATCTATGCTGTAAGTAGAATTTCACTCCTGAGAAACAGCCTAATACCTCTGCTAATAGCATTTTGTTAAAAGATTTAAAGCCCTTTAAAAGTCCAGATAAAAACTGCCGGGTATAGTATTTAGGTAAGGCAACAAATAGACGACGCAGATTACCCCAGTGCTGATATCTAGCAAACTGAACCAAAAGGGCTGCCACATGACCACGCATATACTGATACATTTGCTGTTTTAAGCCATCTAAATCGCTGCGATGGTAGTGGTAAACCACAGATGTTGGTTCATAGCGACAAAGCCAGCCTTCAGCTAGGATTCTGTACCAGAATTCTGAATCCTCACTACATCCGGAAGCGCCTGCTCCCAGTCGTTCATCGAAGTCCCCTACTAGTTCAAAAGCCTTGCGTCGAAACGCCATGTTGGCTCCAGCACCGATGCGCCAAACAGGAACACCTCGATGCTTCATCTCCTCGAAGAACTGAGAATCAAAAGTGAGAACACGGTATCCGTGACTAAATCCTCCAAAGCCTTTTTCAAAGAAGACTTGCGCTTCCGTTTCTAGTTCTCCTGGGAGGACTAGCCCAGTCACAGCCATCACCTTTGGGTTCTGAAAACCTTGTTGCAATCTTGCGTTCCAGTCAGGATGGACTATTACATCATCATCAGTAAAGGCAATAATGTCGCCAGTACTGTGGTGGATACCAGTATTACGGGCCACGCTTAATCCCGGACGTGGTTCTAACACGTATTGGATACTAGGCATTTGTGCAACCAGTTGATGTGTAGCGTCGTCCGAAGGGGCATTATCGACGACTATAATCTGTTGTGGGGGTTGCGACAAATTTTGCAGTGAGCGCAAGCATCGCGCCAACTGTTCTGGTCGATTGCGCGTACATACTATCACGGACATAGAAGCACTGACAGGTTGAGAGCAGGATTGGTGCAGCTGCTTGAGGGGTTGCTGCAATGCCATCAGCGCCTGAAAGTCAACAGGCGTATCCCGTGAAGGGTTTTGGGAAATCACAGGCAAAGGCGCTTTGAAACCGTGGTCTAATAGGCGATCGCCCACTGCTGGCGTAATCGTTTGCACAACCAAATTGCACAGTGAAAGTGCAGGCATTGGCAACTGCTCTGCTAAAATTTCCTGATGACCAAGGGGAATACCATGCCACCAAAAAACTACATAGATACCCTGATACTTTGGTTCAGCGGTTAGTGTAGGGATGCCTTCACTCAATTCAATGTGCAGAACTTTCCAGGGAGCAAAGGTACTCACGAGAATTGCCTCCTAATTTGCTCAATACGCCTTAACGAACGGGGATATTCGCCAAAAAATCCGACAACACCGCCCCAGAATTCAGCCAAAATCATCGTTGGGGGTAATACATGACGACCGCTCAAACTATCTCTAAATTGCTTTAACTGGTCCTTGAGCCACCACCATATAAGACGGCGTAACTGAGAACGTTGGGGTGGATCACTTTGGTACGACTTCACCACAAAAGCCATGAAGCCTAAACCCCAAGTCCAATATTGGCGACGCAGTTTTTCATATTCCCGACGGTGTTGGTGAAAAACCAAATATTGAGGTTCGTATACCAGTGGATAACCTGCTCGAATTATTCGATAAAAAATATCCAAATCACCACCGCCTGGAAGGGGTGCGCCTGTATCCAAAGCATCATCAAATCCACCGATTTTTAGTAAAATATCCCGGCGAAAAGCCATATTGCAACCCGCTCCAAAGATTCCGGCTCCACAAGGGTGTAGGGGATTGCCGGGTAGAACTTGACCATAGCGAATTTTCTCAAAGCCCCGACGAAATCCGCCTCTTTGTTCAAATAAAATTTGAGCGTCTGTAGCTAATTCATAAGGCAGCACTAGACCTGTGAAAGCCGCAGCATCAGGATTTTCTGCCCATGCTTCCATCAAACCTTCTAGCCATTTACGGTCTACGACTACATCATCATCCAGAAAGGCTAAAAGCTCACCCGTTGCTGACTGCAAAGCGCAGTTTCGTGCAAAGTCGAGACCTGGTTTTACTTCTCGAACATACCGTACTCCTGCTAATGATGCTACCAATTGTTTTGTGCGTTCATCAGAAGGAGCATTGTCAACTACCAAAATTTCCAATTTTGAAGCTGGTGTTTGTAAATTCAGTAAAGATTGCAAACAGCGTGCCAAATTGTCCGTACGGTCTTTAGTACAAATTGCCACTGTAAGAAAGGGGAAATGAGTCAAAGAAGCAGACGTTATTAGTTCTTCTCGTAGACTCTCCTGAAGGAGTTTCTTTCCAACTTCTTTGGCAATGAATTGAGCTAAATCTTCCGGAATTAGCACGCTTTTTGCTGGTAGTGCTTGCATTAAAAAACCGATGGGTTTATCTTTGCGTCGCAAAATTAACGCAATACCTGTATCACTTTCTGATAGTGAGATAGTCGGTAAAGGTTGAGTGACTTCAATTTCAGTGATACTGTAGGGCATAAAACGCTCTTTTTGGCTTTCAAAAAGTATGAGCATTGCGGGATTGCAAGTTATAAAGTTGAGCAAACATTCCGTCTTGCTCAAGTAACTGTTGGAGATTACCTTGTTCTATAACCTGTCCCTCGTTTACCACAATAATTTGATCGGCTTGTTCAATAGTTGATAACCGATGGGCAATGACAATTACTGTCCGATTTTGACTCAGGGTGTTGAGGGCTTCTTGGATTAAGTGTTCGGAAATACTATCAAGAGCATTCGTAGCTTCATCTAAGATGAGAATTTGTGGGTTGCGAACAATAGCGCGAGCTAGGGCTATGCGCTGTCTCTGTCCTCCAGAAAGCCGAACTCCGCGATCGCCTACTTTGGTATCATAACCTTGGGGCAATTGCATAATAAATTCATGGGCATTTGCCAGTTTTGCTGCTGCGATAATTTCGTTTTGTGTAGCATCTAAACGACCATAAGCAATGTTCTCTAGCACCGTTGTACTAAACATATAAACATCTTGACTAACAATAGCAATTTGATGGCGCCAATCAGTTAAATTCAGTTCTCGTAAGGGGCAATCATCGATATAAATTTCCCCTGATGTCACGTCATAAAAACGGCATATCAAGCCAATTAATGTTGATTTTCCTGCACCTGAAGGACCTACTATCGCAGTGGTTTTACCTGGGGGAATACAAATTGAAATATCCTCAATAGCAGGTTTTTCTAGGCGATTGTAAATAAAGCTAACTCTTTCAAAACATATGCCTTGCTTCAAAATGTTGAAAGAAATATTACCAGAACGAATATAAGGTTTATCAGAGGAGTCTAAAATAGACATTACTTCCTGTACAGCACTTGTCAAAGCCATCAAAGTGACACGCGCACCATCTAACTGCTTTACTTGAGGTTGTAGGCGATACAGAATAAAAATGAAAGTCAGTAAAGTAGGTAAGTTGCTTCGGTCTTGCAACAGTGCAATTACCAAAATGCACATTAATATAAAGACCGATAAAACTTCAGAAATAGGACCTACAGATCCTGAGATGACATCGAGTTTCAAAAAAGTACGACGTACCTTTTTTGATACTGTGTCAAAACGATTTTGCTCATAAGATTCACGCCCAAAAGCTCGAATCACCTTCATCCCCGCAAAGCTTTCCCACATGCGGGTAGCAAGAGCAGAATTAGCCTCTACGGCTTGTTCGCCCAAGGTTTTTACAGAGCGCGTCATGAACTCAATGCCAAGGGAAACCAGCACCATCAAAACACAAACTGTCAGCGTTAGTTTCCATGAAATAAGCAATAAAACAACCGTATAAACAGCAATTGTAGAGGTAGTAATAATCAACGCAACAAACGTTGCTAAAGCCTGAGTAGTTCGCCATGTTTCGCTACCCAGTATGTTCATTAAGTTGCCAGATTCTTTAGTTTCTAAAAAAGAATAGCTGACGCTTAAAAATTGCTGAAAAATTCCCGATCGCAATGAATGACCAATCCGCGAGCTTAACCAGGCAAATAAAATTGTGTTGCTATAGATCAGGCAGTTTTTCAAAATAATCAAGCACACAATACAGAAAGCAATAATTATCAGACGCTCGTTAGCTGAAACGCCTATAAATATTTGATTAAGATACCTGACTAAAAAATTGCTACTGGCTGTTTCATCGTTTGTTTGAGCTAAACTTTGCAGAAGCGGAATAAATAAACTAATCCCCAATCCTTCAGAAAGAGAAGATAATATCCCTAAAGTGACAATTGCTGGAATTGCCCAAGGATAAAGTTTCAGTAGTGGCA
>JBPCQW010000158.1:0-46359 GCA_050997715.1 Hassallia sp. | reverse complement strand
AATTATGGCTCTGGTAAAAGCCACTTATTACGATTTATCCGTGAAACTGCTCTAAAAGAAGGTTTTGCGATTAGTTCAGTGACGCTAGATGCAAAATCAGGTGTTCGCTTCAACCGTATGGATCAGATTTTGGGTGCAATATGGCGGGGTTTGGAAATACCTAGTGCTTCTGGAAGTAAAGGTGTCCGTCCATTTTTTGATTTTGTCTGCGAGCAAGCTCGTAGCAGCAAAGGTGCAACAGGGGGACAATGGGAAAAAATAACAAATAAAGGTAAATGGGATTTTTCTCAAGTTCTTGATTCACCTGCTAATTTTATTGCTTTACGTGCTTGCTTCAGTGGGCGATGCAATAAAGATATCGTTGAAGATTGGCTATTTCAAACAGGAAAGTACACAACAACCCAAATTTTTCAAGAGTTAGTGCATAAAACTCGAATGTGCTTCCGGCATGAACTTGCACTCACTAGCACTTTTAAATGGCATTCTTATACAACTAATTCAATTATTTTTAACTTTAAATATGACGCTTATGCACAATGCTGGTCTACATTAAGAGATATTAATATACTCGCTTGTGCTGCTGGATTAAAGGGATTAATTATACTTTTTGATGAATTTGAAGATGTTTTATCTAACATTACTAACATCGAACATCAAAAAACCGCATTTCAAAATCTCTTTCAATTTTTCGCTGGCGTTCAGTTTCAAGGTATGAGTTTTTTTGCGGTTACACCAGATTTTGTAGACAAGTGTAAACAAAGACTTTTAAACAGGGGTTATTGGGATTACGATTACTCTCCATTTGACACATTACCAACTTTTGAGATGAGTCCTGTGGAGGAAAGTAACTTACAAGAGCTAGCTAGAAAAATTAAGGAGATGCATAGCATCGCTTATTGTTGGGATACAAACCTAGCAAGTATTGAATCAGGTCTTAAATCTGTAGTTAAAAAATCAGCTTCAATCGCAGTTCAAGACCGTACTCGTCAAACAATCAAAGCAGTAATTCAATTTTTAGATGGGGAGCTTGAGGAAAACGAATGAGTGGAATTGAAATGTTAGAACAAGCAGTTGCTTCTGCTTTTTACGGACGTTTTACCACGCTCCATCCTGCTCAGGAAGCTGCTATTGAGCCATTGGTGAATGGAAAAAATGTTGTATTGTCTTCAGGCACGGGTTCTGGTAAAACTGAAGCCGTTTTAGCACCGCTATTAAGTCGTTATTGGAGGCAAGCTGCCAAAGCTGGAGCTTTAACCATACTTTACATTGCTCCAACCAAGGCACTGGTTAACGATTTGGAGAAACGACTTTATCCTCTACTAGATAGACTAGGGCTTCGTGTGGGGATACGCCACGGCGATCGCGATGATTTGGTGTCTGGACAGACTCCTCATGTTTTAGTAACAACCCCAGAGTCTTTAGAAGTGCTACTTTTCCGCAAAGATACTGCTTTGCAAACTGTTCAAGCTGTAGTTATCGACGAAGTTCATCTTCTCTACAACACTCAACGAGGTTTACAACTATCAATTCTTCTGCGACGGCTTAAACAAAGTTTAGAGCGAGATTTGCGGCGGCCTTATCAGCGACAGTTGGGCGACTACAGGACGTGCGCGACTTCTTATTTGGTTCTGCTGAAAGTGCTAAATTCCTTGAATTTTCGGCTCATCGATCAATTGATGCCCATCTACGGCATATTGCAGATGAAACAAGCTTTTTGAAGCTAATCCGCAAGCTTACCGAAAGCAGTCCAACTAAGCTGTTAATCTTTGCTAACTCACGTCGGGAGTGTGAACAACTAGTAGCTGTTTTGCAGCAAGAAGAACGCCTACGTCCTTTTGTTTTTACACACTACTCCTCACTTTCGTCAGAAGTGAGGGTTGAAACAGAGCAAAAGTTTTTGGCTGCAAAAACTGCTATCTGTGTTGCTACGAGTACATTAGAACTAGGCATAGACATTGGGGATATTGATGCAGTAATTCTTTGGGGTGTTCCAGGTGGGGTTGAATCTTTTTTGCAGAGGATTGGTCGCAGTAACCGCCGCCAAAATAAAACAAATGTTATCTGTTTACTGCCCGATAATTGCCAAAACGTATTAATTGATACCTTACGCTTTATGGCACTGATTGACGCAGCTAAGAAAGGAGAGTTACCTATTTGTTCTCCTTATAAATTATTTGGAGCCGTTGGGCAACAATGTCTCAGTGTTATTGCATCTGATAATGGGCGCTTTACCCGTATAGCTGACCTGTGCAAATTATTTGAACACATAGATTATCTTGAACGTGATATTCTCGAAAGCGTCTTGGCAGAACTAGCAAATAATAATTATCTCCAGCGTCATGGCTTCAAAAACCAGTATGGCGCAGGTGAAACCCTTTACAGGCTCGTAGATTACCGGATGATCTATGGCAATTTTGGGGCAGGCTCTCGAACAGTAGAGTTACGTTACAGTTCTAAAGTTTTAGGCGAGGTTCCTGCTGATAATCTGCTGAGACTGAGGCAAAGTGATTTAGTACGTTTTGCAGGTCAACTTTGGCGAGTACGTAAGCTTTCAATAGAATATATTCTTGTTGAACCTGCACAAGACAAAGGCAGTGCTATTAATTTTAACTACTCTGGGAAAGGAATTGGTTACGATACTTTTATTTGCAATCGTATCTGGCAATTGATTCATAGTGAAGAATTACCTTTTGATGTTTTATGTTCATACTTAAGAGAAAGCATTAAAGAAACTATTAACAACCTGCGGCAAGTATGTGGTTTTCAGGAAATTCCTTACAATCGCTCAATGAAAGGAATTCGCTACTTAACATTTGGGGGATACTTGGTAAATAAGGCTGTAGCTCTTATCACAAGACAACTAAATTACCAAGCTGATGATATTTGTTTATTAGTTACTAATCCTATTAATTGGCAATCGATTCCGACTGATCCCCAAGCATATGAAGTAGTTTTTCATCTTCTATTTGAGAAACCGTCTGAACAATCAATTTACCAAGCCTTACTACCTTCTCAACTTCAATTGCGCGAGTTTATTCAAAACTGGCTAATGGATGAAACAATTGCCAATATTTTAACTAGGTTAGGTAATTCTAAATCTATACAAGTTCAAGCTTCAAGCTTTTACGAGTAGATCATCTACGAAATTATCAACCTTCCAGGCACTACTACTGGATTGGAAACTTTGCTCAACCTGCTTTGAGTGATGTCCTATGGATGGAGAACTTCCAAGTGATCGCGCTCTTTTGTTGCATTTCTTGGGGAGCGTTCCCGCTCTTACCAAGTGCGTTGTATGCTCGAACGCTGGCTGTGGTGAGGGATGAGGAGTGAAATTTACACCCATTGGCATGATGGACAGGCTGGAAGGGATATTGTCGAAGTCCCAGCATGGGTGAATGGTGGTTCCGTTCCCTTTGGCATCACCCAAGCCAATTTCTCCTACGAACGACTCCTTAGTGTCAGAAAACGACTTGGGGCAGTTTATCAAGGTTTCGCGGCATTACTGCGGTGCGAAAGTGCAGCTTTATTGGATTACAGGCGAAGAAATCAACGATGTTGTTTATTTTGAAGAACAAATCCATTCCCACCATATTTTACCCGACAGCTGGTGTCGCAAACAAGGAATTGACCCAAAAATGTACAACTGCCTTATGAACCTTACTCCTCTAAGCGGCAAAACCAATAAAAGAATTGGCGGTAAAGCACCTTCACTTACCTGAAAGAGTTTGAAGACAGGAAACAGCAGCAGGAAGACTAGAAGAGATATTGCGATCGCACTGCATCGAACTAAATATTTACGGTTTAAAGCTTATGCAGTGGAATTTTACCGAAATAAGTATTGAGTAAAAATAATTACATATTTTATTGCTTTATAGAAGCGAGCGCACACCACATGCGATCGCTTCTTTTTCACCTTGATTTTCACGCAAAGCATTTGTACTCACGCCACATCAACAATAGAAACTACTTTCCCATCATCATCATCATCAGGCTCGTATACCAAAAGGTCTCCAGGCTGACAATTTAACGCCTTACAAATGCCATTTAATCGCTCTGGCATTAATCGCGGCATTTCGTCAACCTTGCGAAGCCTGTAAACCGAATTCTCCGTTATCCCTAGTGCTTCTGCCAAATCCTTATTTCTGACTCGCTTTCGCGCCATAACTTCGTTTAATTTCCAACGAATCACTTGATTCATAAATTTACACTACATCACCAGTTTAGTAGCTGCTAGACGTAGATTTATCTACTTGCCCTTATTCTACATTGAATGTAGATATAGCTACTTTTAAGTTTTATAAATCTACACTTGAAATATTTCTACATCTAACGTAGATTAAAAATTAGACAAAACAAAGGCGATCGCCCTCCGCCAAGAGAATGCGATCGCCTTTTGTAAAACCCCGATTAAGAGGTCACTCACATGATGACACAACGAGAGTTTGATAACCAAGCCTCGGCTCAATCAGAGTTTGAGGAATATATTGAGCAGAAAGCTGACGCAGTAGCACCAGAAATCGAAATCGACTCAGTACCAGACGATATTGGAGAGTTGTATCGAGTTTGGAATGGTTTTCAGCTTCTGGGAACTTTTTACCAAAATCTTGAGGGTAAATGGATAGCGCAACCGTGTGATCGAGATGAACGACTTTGTTGTGAAACTCCTGATGCAGCACAACTATTAATCATTGCTGTTAGTGGGTTGCTAATAGCAGATGTAGCGCAGCAAGTTGCATAAGTTTTTCCCTCAGCTAGAGGCGTGGTTAAATTCACGTCTCTTTCTTGCTTAGAACTTTTGGACGAATAACTTTTTTCTGAAAACTCTATCAATCATTCCTCCAATCGATACTCCTGCGTAAAACGACATGAGCATTATCACAATTCAATGTCGCCTGGTTGCAAGCGAATCCACCCGTTGCTATCTTTGGCAGATTATGTCAGAGAAAAATACACCTCTGGTTAACGAGCTTTTGAAGCAAGTAGGAAAACACCCTGATTTTGAGAAATGGTTACAAGTAGGAAAACTTCCACCCGGAGTGGTAAGACCTCTGTGTAACTCGCTTGCAAGCCAAGAATGTTTTGCAGACCAACCCAAAAGGTTCTATAAATCAGCTATTGAATTAACGGAATATATCTACAAATCCTGGTTAGCTTTGCAACAGAGACGACAAAAGCAACTAGACGGAAAAACCCGCTGGCTGTCCATGCTTAAAAGTGATACTGAACTGGTGGAAATCAGCGGTTGTAGTCTGGAAAATATTCGAGCTAAAGCCCTTGAAATTCTGGTTAGAATAACTACTCATCCCACTAATCAGCGGCAGCAGAAGAAAAAAACTAAAAAAGGTAGTAATTCCAAAGTTTCTTCCAAGCTATCAACTACCTTATTTCAGGCTTACGATCAAACAGAAGATGAGCCAGAGCGATGCGCTATCACCTACTTACTGAAAAATAACTGCCAGATAACAGAAGAAGAGGAAGATACAAACAAATTTGCTCTGCGTCGTCGCAAAAAAGAAAAAGAAATTGAACGTCTTAAAGAGCAACTAGCCAGTCGGATGCCTCATGGCAGGGATTTAACAGGAGACCAATGGTTGCAAACGTTGCTTATTGCTAAAACAACTGTCCCTAAAAGTGCAGAAGAAGCCCGTTCTTGGCAGAATAGTCTTCTCAAAAAAACAAGCTCTATTCCATTTCCAGTCCAATTTACATCCAACGAAGACTTGGTTTGGTCAAAGAACCAAAACCGTCGTATCTGCGTTATGTTCAGCGGTTTGGGCAAGTATATATTTGAAGTGTATTGCGGTCGCAAACAACTTCATTTGTTTCAACGCTTCTTAGAAGACCAGCAAATCAAGCGTAGCGACAAAGACCAGTATTCTAGTGGTTTATTCACCCTATGTTCGGGTCACTTGGCTTGGCAAGAAAACGAAGGCAGAGGCGAACCCTGGAATGTTAATCGTTTGACTCTCTACTGTTCCCTAGATACTCGTTTGTGGACAATTGAGGGAACAGAAACGGTAAGCCAAGACAAAGCTGCTGAGGTAGGCAAAAAATTAAGCAAGATGCAAGACAAAGGCGACCTCAACCCAAATCAGCAAAATTATGTTAAACGCCTAAGCTCAACGCTAACCAAAATCAACAATCTTTACCCACGTCCTAGCAAGCCTTTGTATCAAGGTCAAACATCAATCCTCGTTGGTGTCTGCCTTGGCTTAGAAAAACCTGCAACCGCAGCAGTCGTTGATGCTTCCACCAACACAGTGCTTGCATACCGTAGTCTTAAACAGCTACTGAGCGAGAATTATCAATTACTTAACCGCCAACGACAACAGCAACAACGAAATGCCCAACGTAGACACAAAGCCCAAAAACACAGCACACCAAATCAACTATCAGAATCCGAACTAGGAAAACATCTAGATAACTTACTTGCTAAGGCAATTATTACTCTGGCTCAAACTTACCAGGCAGGCAGCATTGTTGTACCGAATATGAAAAATGTGCGCGAGGGTATTCAGAGCGAAATTGAAGCCAAAGCCGAGAACAAATGTCCTAATTTTAAGGAGGGTCAACAAAAATATGCCAAGCAATATCGGCAAAATATCCACCGTTGGAGTTACAGCAGATTAATTGACTGCATTCACAGTCAAGCAGCTAAGGCAGAAATCCCGGTAGAACAAGGACCGCAACCCATTCGAGCCAGTCCCCAAGAAAAAGCACGTTCTTTAGCGATCGCAGCTTACCATTCTCGTCAAAATAAATCTTAATCTGCCGATTGAGCAAAATACCGAACCTTGAAAATAAAATAAGTAATAGCGCCGTAGTTCATGTTCTTAGGAACCGCTGAACTGTGAAAAATCTGGGTTAGTTTGACTATTGGAAGATAGTCTTGCTTTCTGACCCTAGTAGCTGCTCACCCCGATGCTGCTGTCTCCGGACAGGAATTAGGTGCGCTCCCAGCAAAAAGGGCGCGGATATACTGCTGTAGTGGCTACCAAATCACCCCCGACCAAGGGGGAACCCATCCCAATCCTTGTTTTCAGCGATTTTAATAGATTAAAAAATCGCAAGTCATCGGCGCTTACTTGCGCCACAATGGTTTCAGCGTTTTGTAGCCCAAAAAATTGCTGTTTTAAACCGTAATTTGAGGAAGAAAAATTTCATCCGCGCTGCACGCCCTGGAATCACTTGCATAACAAGGGTTTGAAATGGGAGGAGTAACAATAACCCTCCCTGTTTCGGGCGGGTTGAAAGTTTTATAGGCAAAAAACTTGATCCCTTCGACAAGCTGTAACAATAACCCTCCCTGTTTCGGGCGGGTTGAAAGGCAAGCTTTTCTCGCTATTGCTGGAGGCGATCGCCTGTAACAATAACCCTCCCTGTTTCGGGCGGGTTGAAAGGTGGAAGATGACAACGTGCTTAAGCTAAAGTCGGCAGGTAACAATAACCCTCCCTGTTTCGGGCGGGTTGAAAGCTCCATATAAATTACGTGCCCTATTGCTTGGTATATGGTAACAATAACCCTCCCTGTTTCGGGCGGGTTTCAAATTCTATGTCAATGCCGCAGCGTGGCTAACCGTTCAAAAAATGCCAGTAAAGATTACGATCAGCTAAAATATCGCATCAAAACGAAAACTAAAGATAGGAATTTACTAAAATATTAGGATGGGTTGAAAGGGTTCAAATCCGACTGCTTTGTTTGGAATACCTTGATGATATGGAGTAAAAGCTAAGGCAATGCGCTTGCGTTTGAACGCAAATGTAAAAGTACTTAGCTATCTTCAATTATCTAAGTAGCAGAATCATGCCTTTGCGACATTTAATTTGTGAACGGTTATGAAAATGCGTGAGCGACATTAATTTGTGAAACTGCGACAACAATTTGTGAAATTCGACATTAATTTGTGAACAGCGACATATAATTTGTGAATGTACAGTTAACGACGACATTTAATTAGTTATTCGACAACAACAAAGCCAGCAGTCGGATTTGAACCGACGACCTTCCGATTACAAGTCGGATGCACTACCACTGTGCTATGCTGGCGCTTGGTAACTTGATGCTGTTTTGCACCAAAAACATCAAAGATTCGATGCACTACCACTGTGCTATGCTGGCGCTTGGTAACTCAGTATGATCGCAAAAGGTTTGTTTTTTTTACGCATCATACCAGTTTCATATCGTAGCATAAGCCAGCTAATTGCACAAGTAAGAGTGCAAAAAAAAAGAAAAAATGCTTGGTTTGTGCCATATTTATGATTTTTCAGCCCGTAGATGATTGATTGTAGGCTTTTGGAGCGTTCAATAAACTTGAAAAAAATTGTGAGTAAATGAAGATTCATACCAAAAGCTATCTGAAATCCCAGGCTGAACAGCAAAATATCTGGTACTCTTTTAAAGTGGTATTTTTTTAATACGGCACGCTAAACAAACATAAAGACATAATTGTTTTTTACAGATCACAACAATGGCAGCGTTGATCGGACGAGATTTATTAACTTTGGCGGACTTCAATGCAGCGGAAGTTCAAGAACTCTTGCAAATGGCAACTGAGTTAAAATCACAACGGCTAAAGTTGCATTGTCCTAAAGTGCTGGGGTTGTTGTTTTCCAAAGCTTCAACTCGGACACGAGTCAGTTTTACAGTAGCGATGTATCAACTGGGTGGACAGGTAATTGATCTTAACCCCAATGTCACCCAAGTGAGTCGCGGAGAACCGATACAAGATACAGCACGGGTGTTGGATCGATATTTGGATATTTTGGCAATTCGCACCTTTGCCCAGCAAGATTTGGAACTTTTTGCCAATTATGCCAAAATTCCCGTAATTAATGCCCTTACCGATTTAGGACATCCCTGTCAGGTCTTGGCAGATTTAATGACGATTCAAGAATGTTTTGGCACCCTGGCTGGCTTAACCTTGACTTATGTGGGCGATGGTAATAATGTCGCCAATTCTCTCATGCTAGGCTGTGCTTTGGTAGGGATGAATGTCAGAATTGCCACGCCAATTGGCTATGAGCCAAATGCAGCCATCACCGAAAAAGCACGCAGAATCGCCGACAAAAAAACTGAAGTAATTTTAACTCATGACCCAGAAGCAGCAGTAAAGGGAGCTTCTGTACTTTATACTGATGTTTGGGCAAGTATGGGGCAAGAAGCAGAAGCCGGCGCGAGGCTACCAATTTTCCAATCCTACCAAATCAATGATGTGCTATTGAGTCTTGCCAACCGCGACGCAATTGTTTTACACTGTTTACCGGCTCATCGCGGTGAAGAAATTACTGAATCTGTAATTGAAGGTTCTCACTCACGAGTTTGGGATCAGGCAGAAAATCGGATGCACGCTCAAAAAGCTTTACTTGCAAGTATCCTAGGGGCAGAATAAAGGGTTAGGAGTATTGAGTTATCAGTATGAGTTATAAGCTACAAGTATTTACTCCCAACTCCTAACTCCTAACTCCTAACTCCTCACTCCTAACTCCTAACTCCTCACTCCTAACTCCTAACTCCTAACTCCTAACTCCTCAGTCTTTGAATTTCCTCACCCAAAATCAAAAATTCAAAATTTACAAGCCATTGGGGGGGTTTTTGTAGTACTAATGTTCTAGAGACATTTGTACTTTGTCTCCCTACTAATTTATGGAAAGACTAACAGAAGCTCAACAAGAACTTTACGAATGGCTGGCGGAATACATCCGATCGCACCAGCATTCACCTTCAATTAGGCAAATGATGCAAGCGATGAACCTGAAATCACCTGCACCCATTCAAAGCCGCTTGGAACATTTACGCACCAAGGGACATATTGAATGGAGTGAAGGTAAGGCGCGAACAATTCGGATTTTGCGTCCGCAAAAACCAGGTGTGCCAATTTTAGGTACAATCGCCGCCGGCGGTTTAATCGAACCGTTCACCGATGCTGTGGAACATCTGGATTTGGCTAATTTGTCGTTACCTCCGCAAACATATGCTTTACGGGTAGCTGGCGACAGTATGGTTGAAGATTCGATTGTCGATGGAGATGTGGTATTTCTGCGTCCAGTACCAGAACCAGATCATCTGAAAAATGGTATCATTGTCGCCGCCAGAGTCGAAGGACATGGTACGACATTGAAGCGATTTTACAGAAATGGCGATCGCGTCACCCTCAAACCTGCAAATGCCAAATACAACCCCATCGAAGTATCCGCAGTACAAGTAGAGGTGCAAGGTACTCTCATCGGTGTCTGGAGGGGTTACAACTAAGTAATGGGTAGTGGGTAATTGGTAATGGGTAATAAAAAAAACCGTTCCCAATTACCCATTACCAATTCTCGTTTCATCACCACTTTAGTCATTGCTGTTTTTATGTACCTCACGCGACGAGTTGAGAAATTGCCCATTTTCAAGCTAAAAAAACCATTTGCAGGTGAAAGTAAGGGCAATTATCAAACTCAACCACTACCAGGATGCCCCAGAATGCCTTATCTGTTGCAATTGCGACAATATCAGCGACAAGCTGTTGAGTCTTGGTTTGCCAACAACGGTAGAGGTACGCTGAAGATGGCTACTGGTAGTGGTAAGACGATTACAGCATTGGCGATCGCTTGCGAGTTATACAAACAAATTAACTTGCAAGTTTTGTTGGTGGTGTGTCCCTTTCGTCATCTTGTCACCCAATGGGCGCGAGAATGTGAAAAATTCAACTTGCAGCCCATTTTAGCTTTTGAAGATTTACGAACGTGGCAAAGTCAACTTTCTACCCAACTTTATAACGTGCGTTCTGGTTCGCAATCATTTCTCACGATTGTGACTACCAATTCCACATTAATTGGCGATGGCTTTCAATCTCAACTCAAGTATTTTCCCGAAAAGACTTTGATTATTGGTGACGAAGCACATAACTTAGGCGCACCTAAGTTGGAAGAAAGTTTACCGCGCCGCGTCGGTTTACGACTTGCTCTTTCTGCTACACCAGAAAGATATTTTGATGATGATGGCACTCAATCTTTATTTAATTACTTTGGTGCGGTTATTCAGCCGGAATTCACTTTAAAGGATGCAATTTATCAGGGTGCCTTAGTACATTATCTGTATCATCCCATCTTAGTAGAGTTAACTGAAATAGAAAGTATTGCCTATTTAAAATTAACTAAAAGAATTGGACGAGCATTACTGTATCGAGAACGAGAAAATTTAGATGTAGGTAGCTTTGAAGATAATGAAGATTTAAAGCCTTTGTTAATGCAACGTGCGAGATTAATTGGTGCAGCAGAAAATAAATTAAACGCCTTGCGTGAATTAATGCTAACTCGGCGCGAAACTACTCACACCCTTTTTTATTGTAGTGATGGTTCGCAAGAAGAGGGACGTTCTTCGCTACACCAACTCCAAGCAGTCGCCAAAATATTAGGAGGAGAACTGGGGTATCGAGTCACCACCTACACTGCAAAAACGTCTTTACAAGAAAGAGAAACTTTGCGCTGTCAATTTGAAAGCGGTGATTTACAAGGTTTAGTAGCAATTCGCTGCTTAGATGAAGGAGTCGATATTCCCGCAATTCAAACTGCTGTCATTTTGGCAAGTTCGGGAAATCCCCGCCAATTTATTCAGCGAAGAGGGCGAGTTTTACGCCCTCACCCAGGTAAAGAACGCGCTACTATATTTGATATGATTGTGCTTCCACCAGAACTTGACAGGAATACTCTCGAAGTTGAGCGCAATCTGTTAAGAAAAGAATTGCGTCGCTTTGTCGAATTTGCTGATTTAGCTGACAACGCCGGTGAAGCCAGGATGAAATTATTCGCTTTACAAAAGAGATATGACTTAATGGATATCTAACTTTTGATTGCACCAAGACACCAAAAACAACGATTTTTCTACTTTAGATAAATTTTTGTGAAATAAGTAAAAAAAATCGATAAAAACAGGGGTAACTGTGAGATGATAAGAAGTATGAGATTGATTTTAGTATAATGGGGTAGTAGCAAAATTTTTAAAGCAGCGACCACTCCATTGTGATGAAAGTTATTTAGTTATCTTTAATAATATCAGGAAACAGCCCAAAAATAAAGCGATTTTTGTCAAAAAATTGCAAATTTTCTTGTTTTTTTGGGATGAAGATAAAGATAACGATAAAAGTAGCTTTAAGGCTGCGCCTACACTCCTTAGAGACGGTTAAAATAGAGAATAAAAATTTATTTTAAAATGGAAATGACAAAAGAGCCAAATATCGATGAGGTTCAGGAGCCAATTATCAATGCTCCACCGGAAGTGCAGAAAATTATCGAGCGGGTATGGCATCTAGAAAAAAGCAGACTTGATAAAAAAAGTCTCAGCCATATTAATGATGATATATTGGCGATAGTGAAGGAAGCGGTGCAATGAAGCTGACTTCAATTAAGCTGTGTAACTTTCGCTCTTTTTATGGCAAGACACCGGAAATCATCTTAGCAGTTGGTGAGGCTCATAACACGACGATTATTCACGGTAATAATGGTGCGGGAAAAACCAGTCTGCTGAATGGATTTACATGGGTACTGTATGAGAAATTTAGTGCAGCATTTGCCTCAGTTGAGCAGTTAGTTAATAAACGAGCGATCGCTGAAGCTCAAATCGGGCAAGCTGTAGAATGTTGGGTAGAAGTAGCTTGGGAACATGACAGCAAACGCTACAATGTCAAACGTCAGTGTCGGGTTTACAAAAATGCAACTGATATTGATGTTGGTAAGACAGAATTACTAATGCAAGTATCTGGTGATGATGGACGCTGGTATTTTCCACTCCAACAACCAGAAGATATCATCAATCAGATTTTACCTAGTAGTTTACATCAATATTTCTTCTTTGATGGCGAACGTATTGAGCAAATAGTGCGTTCCGATAAAAAAGCGGAAATCGCGGAAGCAACAAAGATGCTTTTGGGGGTGGAAGTAATAAATCGTTCTATCAAGCATTTAGGGGAAGCAAAGAAAACTTTAGATAATGAATTAAAACTCATCGGTGATTTAGAAACTAAAAAGCTTTTAAGACAGCAAGAAAAGCTAGAGCGCGAAATTGAGCGCATCACCAAGCGACAAACGGAAATAAAACAAGAATTAGAATATCAACAAACCTTTAAAAAAGAGACAAGTAACCGTTTGCGAGAACTCAGTGCTGCCAAAGAAATTCAAGAAAGACGACAAGAGTTAGAAAACCAGAAAAAAGCAAACCAAGAAAATCTCAAACAAACCAGAGAAGCGTTAAAAAAACTTATTTCCACACGCGGTTATACGGTGTTATTATCGGAAACTACAAGCCAATTTTGCACTATTATTGAAGATTTAAAGCAGCGTGGGGAGTTAACTGCGGGAATTTCGCGGGAGTTTGTCAACGACTTACTCAACTCGAAACGGTGTATTTGTGGTGCAGAATTACATGATGGAACCCACCGACACGAGAAGGTGAGAAATTTGCTTGACAAAGCTGGTTCTTCAACGATAGAAGAAACAGCTATCCGCATGAGCGCTCAAGTAGATGAAATTGATAAGCAAGCAGTCGCATTTTGGGAAGAAGTTGATAAAGAACAAGCCAGAATTAATCAGCTAAGACAAACTATATCTCAAATTGAAGGTGAGTTAGATAACATTCAAGAACGCTTGCGAAAAGATCCAAGTGAAGAAATTCGCAGTTTACAAAAGCGATTAGATGAAATTGAAGAAAAAATCAGAGAGTTAACGTTAGAACAAGGTGCAAATCAACAGCAAATTGCTAATCTGAAAGCGGAAATAGAAGGTTTGAATAAGCAAGTTGCTAAACAGAAGCTGAATGAAGATAAGCAAACACTCGCACAACGACGGATCGCAGCTACCCAAGATGCAATTGAGCGATTAACTGAAGTTAAGTTTCGTCAAGAAAATCACTTTCGTTTGCAACTTGAAAAGCGAGTACAAGAGATATTCAGGGAAATTTCTTTTACACCTTACATTCCTAAAATCAGCGATAAATATGAATTGACGCTAGTGGAAAATACAACAGGTATCGAAGCGTTAGTTGCAGCTTCTACAGGTGAAAATCAAATTCTCAGTTTATCTTTTATCGGCAGTATTATCGACAAGGTGCGGGAATGGAGTGAAAGAAAAATGTTGATGATGCCAGATAGTAACACGTTTCCGATAGTGATGGATTCACCTTTTGGTAGTTTGGATAATAACTATCGTCGGCAAATTGCCAAGACTATTCCGCAATTAGCAAATCAGTTGATTGTGTTGGTTACTAAGACGCAATGGAGAGGTGAAGTTGAGGAGGAGATGGAAAAGAGAATAGGTAGGGAATATGTGTTGACTTATTATTCTTCTAAACCTGATTGCGAACAGTCTTATATAGAGTTGAATGGGGAAAGATATGCGTTGGTTAGGCAAAGTCCGAATGAGTTTGAGTATACGGAGATTATTGAGGTTGAACGTGGGGGTTAATAGTTCTTCTTTGCGTCTCTGCGGCTTTGCGTGAGATTATTATTCTATGCGATCGCATTTGTTAAATTGAAATTATCTCAAATTAATCTGAGGTATTTTATAAGTATAAAAGCTGAGGCAACTATTGAAGATTTGTACGGAGTACCTGACAATTGTAAAGCGGAAATTGTAAATGGAAAACTGCTGCTGATGTCTCCAACCGGATTTTTACCAGGACGTGCAGGAGGTGAAATTTATGCTAGTCTGCGTGATTATGAACGTCTGACAAAAAGCGGTTATGCTTTACCTGATAATGTTGGTTTTATTGTGAATCTTCCTAATCGTCGTTCTTTAAGTCCTGATGCAGCGTTTTACATCGGCAAATCTACAGGTGGGAAGTTCCTCAATGGTGGACCTGTTTTTGCGATTGAGGTGAGAAGTGAAAATGATTATGGTGATACAGCAGAAAAAGATATGGCTGCAAAGCGTCTTGATTACTTTGCTGCGGGTACGTTAGTTGTGTGGGATGTAGATGTACTTAAGGAAGAGGTTGTTAGGGTATATTGTGCAAGTAATCCCGAACAACCGCAAGTTTATCGTCGTGGTGAAGTAGCGCAAGCTGAACCGGCAGTACCGGGATGGTCAATGTCGGTGGATAATTTGTTTATGATGTGATGCGCGATCGCTTGCTGTATTTTCTCACAAAAACGAACCGCCAAAGTGCCAAGTACGCCAAGATAAGAAAGCGCGATCGCGTTTAGGTTTGTGGTTAAAATTGCAACGTAGTATATATCAACGTTATGGCTGAAACTGGCAGAATCAGGGTTGCTAAAGATAAGGCTGAGTTGGTGAAGGCTTTAATATCGGCTGATGGTGCAATGGGTCCTTTTCAGACTTTTGCGGATGCGATCGTTTTTGCTGCTGCTTTGGGTGCGAAGCATAATAAGCGAGTTCCTTTAGGGGAAATATCTAAAAGAGAACCATCACCAATTAGGTTAGAGTATTTTGCTTCTATGGGACATGATATTTTAATTAAGTTATTAGCTATTAATGAAACTAAAGATATTAAAATACTATCTCTGAATGAGGAAGAATATGAAAAGGAACGCAATCATATATTTGAAGAATATGCTAATGGGGGATTAGAAATACTCCAAAATGAATTACATGGCTCTGTTGATTATTCAGAGCGCATTTTATTATTTTTAAGTTGCGATCGAACAAATAAAGAAGAACAAAATGAGGAATTTGATTTAACTAAATTCCTATCTTGATTTTGCTTATATCCATCCCAGTTTGATTTTTACCACCTTAACTGCATCTGTTACAGCATTTGTCGCAGTAGAAAGTTTATAAGGCTTATCTGGGTTTTTAGGATTGGGGTCTATTCTAACTACGTTATCTCTCCAAACCGGGTTATCTCTTGACCAATCTATCTGCGCTAGTTGGGAAACTTTTTCTTCATCAAAACTATTGTCTTCTTTATAGATAAAGTATAGTAGTCTCCCTAAAATTTCTAATCCAATGCTGACACCTAATATACAATCTTCTTTGAATGCAGCTACCTCATCAACTGTTAATTCTTCAACATTTGTTTCCGATACATACTCTGTATTGCTGCATTCTGAGAAAAATCGATTCAGACAAATAACCAAAGCATCAGACGCTTCGTAAACATCATAATCTCGAAGTTGATGGCTTGGATCGTTAGTAAAAACGCAACTTACGAATCTAGCTATGAAATTAGTTGTGTAAATTAACTTTTGTTTGGTAGCGGGAGTCAATTTAATCTTTTCTGTCTTACCCTCAAACATTGGCACTCTTTTTATTAATTCTTTCGTAATGCCAACTCTCCCAGAGAACTCACCAAATGATACTAACAAAGATTTATCTAATTGTCTTGTTTGAGCCATGTCTCGAAAATCTGCCTGACATTGCTGAAAATCACCTTCTAAAACCAGTGTAATCGGAAAATCGTCATCACTAATTAAATTGCTTTCAGCACTTTCTATTAATTCGTGAATCGCACTTTTACGATGTTGTCCATCAGTGATATCTAACTTAACTCCCCGACGAATAACAACTAAACAAATACCTCTACCCAATTCGATAATTTTTATGTCTTTTGGATCTAAATTTGCTGTGAGTGTCCCAACAATCCAAGGTTTATCTTTTCGAGAGCGTTCAATAATATACTTTTTAATTTCATTCGCATGACCTTTAACTTCTGGACGATTTTTACCAGAATCAGGATCGTTACCTGTGGATGGTTTAGCTTGAAGAAGTCCGGAAAAGTCACTTGCTGGTACGTTGATTTGGAGCATCGTCCGCTTTCCATGCTGAAAAATCAATCCTGGATAACAGCGATCGCGATGATGTTCAAAGAAAAATGGCTCAATAAAAGCGCTAAACTCAGCTTTGACTTCAGGAGAAACGCTATTGTTAATATTTTCGTTAATTTGAGCCATATAAATACCTATAAATATTGGCAGATGTTAGCCAATATAATATTAGTATATGTAAGATTTTGCCTCAGTGAAAGTTACAGTTCAAAAAAGCTACGCAAATATTACTTAAGAACTGGTGGAAGTCCTACTTCCTTTGGTTCAACCAACTGACCATCAAAACTGATTGTTTTATTTTCCACAGTTCTCGCATTCGCTAAAGCTTTGCGAAGTTCTGCACGCTCCATCTGATCGGTAATTCCACCGAGAATATATATTAATAACTTCGCTGCCAAATCCCGTCCAGCAACTTGAATCCGCTTTTTATTTGGGTCATACAAAACCCCATACCAAAGAGATTGCGGATACTCCATACCGCTAAATCCTCCCTTTTGGTCGAATCTGCGAAGCTTCTTAAATATGTCTTCAAGTGATAAATTTTTGCGAAAAACCAAAATTCCTAAAGCTTGCGCGATCGCTACTTGTCCCACAGGACGAAAAAGCATATTTCCTTCACCCCCATCTTTCTCAAAGCTGAATCGTCGCAAAGGTGGTGTATCCTCTTCTTCTAGAAGCTGATAACTGGGAAGACTCGCTAAATAATCAAACAACTTCTCAAACTCTTTAATTCCCTCTTGAAGTTCGTCATTCTCTGGACGCATGGGAATTAAGCCTTTATCCAAAGGTTTCCACGCATAGAACTTTTGACCCAAATATCGTACAGACATATCTTGCAGAGCTTGCAGGGTGGTTAAAACTGTTGATTTCGATGCTACTGTTGCACTATCCCAATTAATGCGGGGTTTGCGATCGCGCTGCTGTTCAAAAAGTGGATGCGTCACAGCGATTTTTCTCGCAGCAATCGAAAAACCATCATCCTCATTCAACTGCGCTAACTGACCTTTACTTAAAGGTGCAGCCATCAAGTTAACATGAACAAAGATGGATCTTACTCGTCGTCTTGCTTGTTCACGAGTTTCTCCAGCAGCGATCGCACAAATAAATTCAATCCCAATCTTTTCTGCGGGCAAATTTTGCAGATAAGCTGGGTCTACATGATACTGCTCGATTAAGTCAGATAAAGTAACAAAAGTATCATCAGCAGTTTTATCTTTTTTGTAACGCTGGAGTTTGCGAGTTTTAATCAACTCCATCAAACCCTGTACCCCCATCAGTCTATGTTGACCATCCAATGCATAAATGGTTACATCTTCTTCAGAAACGTTCAGTAAACCGACTTTGCCATCTTTATCTAATGGGGTAAAATCTATAGTTGATTTTGTCGCACTTCCTTGTTCATTCCACTCAGCAGCTTTGGGGTTATCCACCCACGGTTGGTTAATCACCACCAAAACAGGGGGAAACTTATGATTAGTCCTTGCTGCTAAATACTGCGCTAAAGGTAGTTGACGTGACCAATCAAGGGGACGCTGACGAATTTCTTCAATACTATCTGCGTCAATTTCAATGTTATCGGTTTCTGAATTATACTTTTGCTGAAGCAACGGTAAACTAGACGCAAAGCGAACCCGACCGGCAAACCACTCTAAAGTGACAGAACCTACATAAGCGATACTTCCACCCATCTCTGTTTTTTGGACGAGAATTTGGTCTTTTTTCCCCAGGAATTTCTCTAGCAATAAAGCTAATACCTGTTTATCCTTGTTTTCTCTTGCTAGATACTTGCTATTGATGTCAGATGCACTATCAGTCATGTTGATTTTGGAAAACTTAAAAGTTAATACAAATTAGTTTTCTATAAAATTGATTTAATATACTAAAGTTTTTAAAAACTTTACGTTAGGTTCTACAATACAAAGGTTGATGAGTGTAATACAGATAAAAAGGGTGACAAAAGCCCGTGTCTATACAGGGAAGGAGAAATGACTACAGCACAACCAGCAAAGAAAAAGACGCTCGATGACTCGCTACCGCTTCGCTATCAGCAAGTGCGTACAGTCGCAGAGTTAGTGGATAATATCCAAGAACTGACTGTCGAGATACAAGAATTATACACTCTAGATGCGATTCCTTGGGTAATTGGATATTCAGGTGGTAAAGATTCAACAGCAATTTTACAGTTAATCTGGAATGCGATCGCATCTCTCCCACTCGAAAAACGCACTAAGACCATTTATGTAATTACAACCGACACCCTTGTAGAAAATCCTTACGTTTCCGCTTGGGTACGCAAATCTTTAGAGCAAATTAAAGTTGCGGCAAAACAACAACAGATGCCTATGATACCGCATCTGTTACACCCCGAACTAAAAGAAACATTTTGGGTAGGATTAATCGGTAAAGGATATCCAGCACCAAGAAGGAAATTTCGTTGGTGTACGCAACGTTTAAAAATTAGTCCATCTAACCGCTTTATTCGAGATGTGATTCGAGTAAGCAGTGAAGCGATCGTTGTTTTAGGCATTCGTAAAGCTGAAAGTGCATCACGCGCTAAGAGGATGAGAGAATGGGAAGCGACAAGAGTACGCGATCGGCTTAGTCCTAACATGAATTTACCAAACTCTTTAGTTTACAGTCCCATAGAAGACTGGAGAAATGATGAAGTTTGGCTTTATTTAATGCAATGGGAAAATCCTTGGGGATACAGTAACAAAGATTTATTTACTATGTACAGAGGTGCAACAGCGGATAACGAATGTCCTTTAGTTGTCGATACATCAACCCCTAGTTGTGGTAGTTCTCGTTTTGGTTGTTGGGTTTGCACTTTAGTGAGTGAAGATAGCTCACTAAAAGCAATGATTCAAAATGACGAAGAAAAAGAATGGTTACAACCGCTTTTAGATTTACGCAAAGAATTAGACATAGAAACAGAAGACCGAAATTGGCGTGATTTTCGTCGCAGAACTGGAGATGTCCAACTATATGAGCGGAATATAGAAGGAGAAATTTCAGTTGAGCCTATTCCTGGTCCCTATATTAAAGAAGCGCGAGAATATTGGTTAAGAAGACTCCTGACTATTGAGCAACAATTGCGGTGTAAAGCACCAGAAAATATGCGCGATATCACCCTAATTACCCCAGAAGAACTAAGCGAAATTCGTCGCATTTGGCTAGAAGAAAGACACGAATTTGATGATAGTTTACCCCGCATTTATATGGAAGTGACTGGTGAAGCTTTCTTAGACCCTCGTCCCGGTGCAGATTATAGTCTACTCGGTAGCGATGAATGGGCTGTTTTAGAAGAAATTTGTGAAGGTGATGGAATGCATTTAGAATTAATGGCGAAACTGTTAGATACAGAACGTCAATATCGTAAAAAGTCGCGTCGTGTGGGCATATACGACACCTTAGAGCAATGTTTTAAAACTAGTTCTCGCTCCCCAGAAGAAGCGATTAAAAATGCTCATTACAAACGCGATTTAAAAACAGCGGCAGGTTCCGGTGATGTGGAAAAGGTGAAGCAGTTAACTTTAGGAGATGTTGCGGTAACTGATGAAGCAGAACCGAAAACTTGGGGGGGTATGAAATTTAAAAATAAAAAGAGTGAATAGAATGAGATTGTTTGAATCGTTCCTACGCTCTGCGTGGGAATGTCTACCCAGAGGCTCTGCCTCTAGTTATCTTATATAAGAGGCAGCAGCCCACAAAAATGCACTCCCATGCAGAGCATGGGAACGACAGATAATCATGAAATTTATTGAACTCGTATTACAAAATTTTGGTCCCTACTGTGGGAAACAAGTCATCAATCTTAATCCAGAAATTGATGAAGAAAATTCTCGTCCCATCATCCTTTTAGGTGGGATGAATGGTGGGGGAAAAACAACGCTGATGGATGCGATTCGTCTCGCACTTTATGGACATCGCGCTCAATGTTCTACTCGTGGTAATCTGAGCTATAGTGATTTTCTCACCCAATGCGTTAACAGTCACACCGATCCAGTTGAGAAAACCCGCGTTGAATTAGTTTTTGAACATATTGAAAACGATAAACCAGTAAAATACCGCGTTGTGCGGACTTGGGAGAAAAATCCTAAAGACGGTAAAGACCATTTAGGTATTTTAGATGCTAATGAATGGCTTGATACTGGTTTAGCGAATATCTGGGATGAATATATTGAAAATCTGCTCCCAGTAGGAATTTCTAATTTATTTCTTTTTGACGGGGAACAAGTTAAGGAACTCGCAGAACAAGAAATACCACCACCGATTGTAGTTGATGCTATTAGCGGACTTTTAGGGCTAGAATTAGCTGAACGTTTAGCAGTTGATTTGGAAATATTAGTCAATCGCAAACGCAAGGAAATTGCTGATATTAAATATTTGGCAAACTTAGAGGAAATTGAAAATAGGTTAAAAGATCAACAAAATGAATACGATGCGGAAACGCTCAATTTAACGTCTTTACAAGAGAAGTTAAAAGACGTTGAACTTCGTCAGCAAGAAGTTGTTGACAAATTTATTTCTGAAGGTGGTAAAATCGCTGGAGAACGCAGTCTACTAGAGAAGCAGAAATCAGAAATAACTGCATCAGCCGAGAAAACACGTCAAGTAATGTGTGAATTAGCGGCTGATATTTTACCTTTGGGTTTAATTGAACCTTTGCTGAATCAGATTTACACCCAAGGAGAAAAAGAACTTCATATTCAACAAGCGAAAATAGCACATGATTTATTAGTTGCGCGAGATAAACGATTACTCGATTTAATTCATAATTTGGCTCTAGGTGATGAAAAAGTTGATAAAATTAAACATTTCATCAATCAAGAAAACCAATCTTTAGAAGAAAGTACTACAGAACAGGTTTGGTTATTAACTGATACGGAAACTCAGCATCAGTTAGATAATATTATTCATCACCATTTGCTACCAGCAAAAACTAATGCAGAAGATAAAATCAATATATTACAAACCAAAGAAGAAGAAATTATAACTTTAGAAAGACAAATTCAAACTGCTGCATCACCAGAAGATTATCAAAGATTAGTTGATGATTTGCAAGAAGCACAACAGCAAGTTGCTGAAGCTAAAGCAAGTTGGGAAATAACAAAACGCCGTTTGGATGAATTAGATGCTAACATTCGTAATACTAAAAAAGAGCTAGAAAACTATACGGAAAAAAATATCGATCACCAAAACAAAGAGCATATTATTTACTCGGCTGCTAAAGTTCAAGATACACTCAAGCTTTTCCGCGAAAAATTAACTTTGCGAAAGTTAAATAAACTAGAAGTTGAAGTTACAGAATGCTTCCGCTATCTTTTGCACAAATCTGATTTAGTGCATCGTGTGGCTATCGACACCAACACTTTCAGCCTTTCGCTTTATGATTTACAGGGGAAATCAGTTCCCAAACATCGACTTTCCGCTGGGGAAAAACAACTTTTAGCGATCGCTTTTCTTTGGGGTTTAGCGCGAGTTTCCGGACGCCGTTTACCTGTCGCTATTGATACACCACTTGGCAGACTAGATTCTTCGCACCGTGGTAACTTAGTAGAACGTTACTTTCCCTCAGCCAGTCATCAAGTAATTTTATTATCTACGGATACTGAGATAGGCAAACAAGAAGTTGAAACCTTGCGGGATAATGAAGCGATCGCTCGTGAATACCTCCTCAAATACGACTCCTCCACCCGTCAAACTACCATACAACCAGGCTACTTTTGGTAATGGGGCATTGGGCATAGGTTTGGCTGTGCGTTGCGGAGGAACACGACCGTTGTAGCACCTGCCGTCATTGTCCAAGTTAAATTCTGAAACTTCTTTTTATTCCCCTTTCCCCTTTCCCCCTCCCAATCCGCATGGAAACACCAATTGAACGTATTAAACTTTCCCAAACCGCAAAAGACCAACTTCTCAAACTAAAACGCAGCACCAAAATCGACCAATGGAATATCCTTTGTCGTTGGGGTTTTTGTCGTTCCCTCGCTGAACCAACCATACCCTCTCCCGTACCAATTCCCCAAGATAGCAACGTGGAAATAACTTGGCGCGTCTTTGGGGGCGAAATGTGTGATATTCTTTTACTGGCGCTCAAACAACGTTGCTACAACGATAATTTAGGTACTGACAAAGAAACCTTAGTAACACAATTTCGCCTGCATTTACATCGTGGCATTTCTTACTTAGCAGGCGATTTAAATATCAAGAAGATTGAAGATTTGATAGAACTAGCAACTAAAAAGATATAAGAATTAGTAAAGGGGAAAGGGAAAGAACTATTCCCCTAGTCCGCAGTCCCCAGTCCCCTACTTTCTGTGGGCATCTGTGCTTATTTTTAATATCTTTATGTCACAAAGCTACTTAGAAATCGAACGTCACAGAGCCGCGATTGTTCGCACTGACATATCTCGTCCTGTGCGATTGGCAATAGAATGGGCAATTATAAATAACGATACCACGTTTTTTGACTACGGATGTGGACACGGTGGTGATGTACAGCGAGTAGCGAATTTAGGTTACACCAGTGCAGGCTGGGACCCCTACTATTATCCAGACATACCACTCACCGCCGCAGATGTCGTCAACTTGGGCTACATCCTCAACGTCATCGAAAACCCAGAGGAACGGCGTGAAGCGCTCAGACATGCTTGGGAACTCACCCGTCAAGTTTTAATTGTCGCGGCTCAAGTGCTGATTGATGCTCCCAGCAATGCTCAATTAGCTTACGGTGATGGTATCGTCACTCGTCGCAATACATTTCAGAAATATTACGATCAACAAGAACTCAAAAGTTACATTGATGAAGCGCTAAATACAGATGCAGTACCCGTAGCGCTGGGCATCTATTTTGTTTTTAGAGATGAGGCTCAAAAGGAAAGCTACAAAGCCATCCGCTTTTTTTCTAGCAATTCTACGCCGAGAGTCTGCATCCCCACAAAGCGGTTTGAGGACTATAAAGAAAAGCTCCAACCACTGATGGAATTTTATACGCAGCGTGGCAGACTGCCGATGAAAGGGGAATTAGAAAATGAGCAAGAATTATTGATTGAATTCGGTAACTTTCGCCGTGCCTTTGCGGTGATATTACAAGCTACTGATGAAGCGGAATGGGATGCGATCGCCTATCGTCGTTCTCTTGATATTCAAGTTTACCTTGCTTTGACCCATTTCGATCAACGCCCATCTTTCTCTAAGCTAGCCTTAGAAATGCGCTACGATATCAAAGCTTTTTTCGGTAGCTACGAAGAAGCTTGTCAAGTCGCTGATAGCAAGCTTTTCAGTTTAGGTCAACCAGAAGTTATTCAAACAGCTTGCGAAAAAAGCAAAATCGGTAAACGCACTCGCAGCGCTCTTTACGTCCATGTCTCTGCACTTTCCGCACTCGACCCCATACTTAGAATTTACGAAGGCTGCGCTAGTCGGACTGTGGGACGTGTAGATCAAGCCACACTGATAAAATATTGCACAGATAAACAGCAAATTTGCTACCTGTTTTACCCAGAATTCGACACAGACCCCCATCCAGCGTTACAAGCGAGTATAATTATTGACTTTAAGACTTTAAAGATAACCCACCGAGACTACCAAAGCAGGGTAAATCCGCCAATTTTACACCGCAAAGAGACATTTGTTACTTCTAACTATCCTATGTTCGCAGAATTTGCTAAACTCACTCAACAAGAACAAGAATTAGGATTGCTTAAAAGCAAAAGCGACATTGGCACCCGTAAAGGTTGGGAAAAATGCCTTGCCGCACACCAAGTAGAAATTAGAGGGCATCAAATCTACCAGGTTAACGAAACTTAAGGAACTAGATATGTTAAAGGGATATCCTTATATAGGTGTATTTGCCCTGATGACAGCACAACTTGTCTGGAAACTATAACATCATATCGATTTTCAACACAATACTATTCTTTGATGCCTTTAAGAATGATAAGTAAGCAGAGAGTGAGACTTCAATTAACAGCAAAAACTGCATTAATCACATTGAAATAAACCTATTTCAATTTAAGAAGTCATACTCAGACTAATCTCATCCTTAAAAAAGATGGTGGAAAAAGTCAGGTGTAAGCGATCGCCTTTATTTCTGCTTTCGGCATATTGGCATGAAATTATACAACAGTTATGGCAATATAACTAAAATTTACTGATGAGAGGATGAATCTGGAGATAATGAAACAAATTAAAGGACTGGGACAAATTTTTGGTAGCCGCAAAATGGCGGCTTTATTACTACTTGGTTTTTCATCGGGTTTACCTTTGTTGTTAATCGGTAATACCCTAAAAGCTTGGATGACAGTGGAAAAGGTCGATTTGGCGGCTATTGGCTGGTTTAGCCTTGCAGCTTTGCCTTATTCGTTAAAGTTTCTCTGGGCGCCTTTTGTGGATAGGTTCAGCTTACCATTTTTAGGAAGACGGCGGGGTTGGTTGCTGTTGACGCAGATTGCATTGATAATAGCGATCGCGCTTATGGGTTTTCAACAACCCAAACAAGCATTACAATTTGTAGCCATCAACGCCATTATCATTGCTTTTATTAGTGCAACCCAAGATATCGCATCTGATGCTTACCGCACCGACGTTTTAACACCATTAGAAATGGGTGCGGGTGCAGCGGTTTTCATTTTAGGTTATCGAATTGCTTTGTTAATAGCAGGTGCTTTGGCTTTGATACTTGCCGATAGCTTGCCTTGGTCATCAGTTTATTTAATCATGGCTGGTACGATGGCGATCGGTATTTTTGCCACCTTATTTGCACCAGAACCAAAAGAAATTAGCCCTCCTGCTTCCTTAGTCGATGCCGTAATTTTACCTTTTGGCGAATTTTTTCAGCGCAAAGGTGTTATGCGGGGCTTGTTAATTTTATTGTTTATTACCCTATATAAATTGGGCGATGCTTTACTGAGTAATATGACCACGCCTTTTTTGCTGCAAACTGGTTTTACCAAAACTGATATTGGGGCAATTCAGGTAGGTATGGGATTATTTGCGACTATTATTGGTGCTTTGGCAGGCGGTTCAATATTAAGTAGAATTGGCATAAATCGCTCACTTTGGGTATTTGGCATTCTGCAAGCTGTCAGTAATTTAGCTTACTTTTTTCTGGCATATGTTGGCAAAAATTACCAAGCAATGGTGTTAGCGATCAATATTGAACAATTTTGTGGTGGGTTGGGAACAGCCGCTTTTGTTGCCTTTTTGATGAGTCTTTGTAATCAGCGCTTTTCTGCCACCCAGTATGCTTTACTCTCTAGCTTAATGGCAGTCAGCCGTGATATTCTATCTGCTCCAGGTGGTGCGATCGCAGCTGTTACAGGTTGGTCTACATTTTTCTTAATTACTATTGTCGCTGCTGTGCCAGGATTACTTCTTTTACCAGTGTTTGCCCCTTGGAATTCTCCAATAGAAGCAATGCCAAGACCAGGACTCGATCAAGAAAATGAGGATTTATGGGAAACCAAGTAGTTGTTTTTGTTGGCACATTTATTCTGTTTGTCACCGGTTTATTACTTGGCTACGTTCTGTCTCAGTTAGTTTTAGGATTTTTGGCTTTTAACTTCCTAACTTTTTTAGGAACACTGAGCCTAATTATAATTTTTGCGACACTTTATTACGTTTTATTTTGGCAGTTTCGCCGACAAGATTCTCACTCATTCGCAGAAGAGATGCCTAACTGGGTAGAAGATAGTGCAGCAGGATCTCTTAATCGAATGAAAAACAGGCTTGTATCTTTATTATCAGGAGACACCGCCGCCGCCGATCGCTTAATTGACCAAGCAAAGCAGAATTATCCAGGAATGCCCGAAGATTGGTATTGGGAAAGAGCGATCGCCGATTTGGAACGCGATCGGCGTTAACGCCGCTACTTAGCCTTATATCTCCCAAAAATCGCTAAAATAAATAAGCGCAAACTTCACAAATGTAAGCGCAAGTTCCTCATAAAAGTCCATTGCTGCTTACAATTAAAACATGGCTATAATTCGTCAATACATCGCCCCATTCTTGGCAATACTAGTATTTACCCTTGCCTTAGTAGCAGTCAGTGCCCGTATCTTTTTACCTTCGGATATGGCAGCACCCGCACCTATTGAAGAAGTAGGAGTAAGTCTTATACCTGTAACTGGTTTAGCATTTACACCACCATTGGCTAATAGCTAATAGCAATTTTGAATTCTTTACTACCTGGGTACAACCTTCGCCGTGGCTCAACTTTAGATCGAGCGCTGCTAGTAAAGTTCATGCAGCGAACTTATCAGGATATGTTTCCCGGTGAAGATTTTTCCCACCTAGCGCGAACAGTTGAGCAATACTTCTCCAGCGAAACGCCTCTCTGGTGGGTGGATTTTGTCGGAGGAGAGAAGGGAGACTTGGGGACAAGAGGACAAGGAGACTTGGAGACTTGGAGACTTGGGGGAATTTCTTCCCCTGCCCCCTCTGCCCCCCCTGCTTCCCCTGCTTCCTATCCCCCCGTCGCTTGTCTCTGGGTGGGAAATTCGATAGATCAAGTCAGAGGCGATCGCCATGCTCACATCTTTTTGCTATATGTTATTCCAGAACACCGACGACGCGGTGTTGGTAAGGCTTTGATGCAATATGTAGAAAATTGGGCGATCACAAGAGGCGATCGGCAAATTGGTTTGCAAGTCTTTAAGTCAAATCAACCCGCATTAAATCTTTACAATCAATTAAATTATCAAACCCAGTCTCTATGGATGGTAAAATCTCTAGATTATAAGAAAATTTAAAGGCTTTGTTCTAGAAGAATGTATAATTTAACGGATACATATCAGGCTTTGACTTATTAGCATTGGGGGTTGTTTGTTGATCCCGATCGCGGCAGCAAATGAAATGAAATATGTATGACGAAGACGACTTAAGCCTACTAGATGCCGAGGTGGAGCTAGAAAGCCCTCTAGATCGGATAGAGCCGATAACTGCCGAATCAGTTGTGCCGAAGCCCGATCCAGATTTGATGCTAGCCCTCCTCGAAAACCCCCAACCGCAGCAACGGATGCTAGCGGCAAGAGCTTTTTGTGACATTGAAGATGCCAGGGCTACCCCGCATCTAATTCGCTTGTTAACTGATACCTGCCCATTAGTGCGGGTAAGTGCCGCTTATGGTATTGGACGCAATCCCAATCGAGATGCTGTTGAACCTTTAATTGCCCAACTAAACCGCGATTGGAATGGCTATGTACGTAAAGGAGTAATTTGGGCTTTAGGAAACTGCCGCGATCGCCGTTGTTTAGCACCTTTAGCAGATGCCTTGAGAACCGATATTTCCGCAGTCCGATTATGGGCAGCTAGTGCCTTAGCGCAGATGGCAGAAGTCAGTTATGAGGCAGTTGTCGGGGCGATACCGCCACTAATTGAAGCTCTAGTACAAGATCCCATACCCGCAGTGCGGAGTAACAGCGCTTGGGCGATCGGGCAGTTGTGCCGCGAATTACCTTCTAACGTCGTTTATGCCACAGCGATCGATGCCTTAATTCAGGCTTTTGCCGAAGATACAGATTTAGGAGTGCGGGAAGACTCTAAAGCCTCGCTTTTAGGCGTAGGCGATCCCCGTGGCTTACAGTTAATTGAAACCCTTGAACAAGAAGGATGGTTCTAGAGGAAGAGGGGGAAAGGGGAAAGGGGAAAGGGAAAGAATTATTACCAATTCCCAATTCCCAATTCCCAATTTCTATTCACTTAGAGACTTAACCAAATTTAGCTCGTAAGGACGTTCCGTATCATCTTCACCCAAATATTCACCATTTTGAATTTCCAAAATAATTAGGGGAATATGTCCCGGATTTTCTACCTGATGCAATGTTGCGGAAGGCACATAAGTTGACTCATTGCGATTGAGTAATATTTCCGCTTCACCACAAGTCACCTTTGCTACACCGGAAACAACAACCCAATGTTCATTACGGTGATAATGAATTTGTGGTTTAATGCTGTGGCTGGGCTTGATTTCAACCCGACTAATTCTGTAGGTTTCTCCCTCTTCTATAACCTCCACATGACCCCAGTAACGTGTACCTGAGTGTGAAGATTCATCAAGATTTGACTGGGAAGTATTTTCATTTTGAGTCATAACTAAATCTCCTAACTAGATAAGTATCAGTATTTTTTATTATTCCCTAATTTTATTTGAGGGAGTCAGGAGGCAAGAGGCACGGAGTCTGGAGTCTGGAGTTAAAAGTTAATTCTCCCCCATCTCCCTTATCCCCTTGTCGCCTTGTCCCTATTACCTATTTCCCGTATATTGAATCCGATAAATGCGATTATTCGCTTCTTCGGTCAGTAGTAAACTACCATCAGGTAAGACGAGTAAGCCAACAGGACGCCCCCAAGTAGTAGGTTCAGTCGGGTTTAAGAGAAATCCGGTGAGAAAGTCTTCATAATAGCCAAGCGATCGCCCTTGATTATCAAAGGGGACAAACACAACTTTGTAACCAGTACCGCGATCGCGATTCCAAGAACCACGAAAAGCCACAAAAGCACCATTCCGGTATTTTTCGGGAAACGTTTTACCGTCATAAAATTGCAAACCCAATGCAGCGGAATGCGCTTGAAACAACACATCCGGGGTGCGGGTACGCGCTACCAAATCTGGGCGTTTACTTTTGCCACTGTCCGTTTGACGCGGGTCAAGATTGCTTGGTAAAAAGTATGCATAGGGCCATCCGTAAAATTCCCCTTCCTGGATGCCTGTCAAATAGTCTGGCACTAAATCATCACCGATACCATCTCGTTCGTTCACAGTCGCATAAAGTTGCTTTGTTACCGGGTGAAAGTCCAGACCGACTGGATTACGCAACCCTGATGCGAAAGTCTGTTGCCCAGAACCATCTAAATTCATCACCTGCACCGAAGCGCGTGGTAGCGGTTCTTCATCTACATTCGTTCCTGAGCCAATGGAAACGTATAATTTATTGCCATCAGGTGAAACAAGCACATTGCGCGTCCAGTGATTGTTGTAACCTTGAGCCGGAAGATCGGCGATTTTCGTACCCGCACCAGAGATTTGCTGTTGTCCTTGAGTGTAGGGAAACCGTAAAACAGCATCAGTATTGCCCAGAAAGAAGGAATTACCCGCAAAAGCCATACCAAAAGGTTTATTTAGTTTATTTGCTGCATTAGCAAACGTCTTTTGCTGATCTGCCACACCATCACCGTTGGTGTCACGCAACAAGCGAATGCGGTTTTGCCGAGTTTCTGTCACCAGCACATCACCGTTGGGAGTTAAAGCCAACCAGCGCGGTGCATCTAAATTTTCCGCAAAAACGTTAACTTTAAAGCCACGGGGTACGTGCAACACCGGGTTTTGCGGAATTGACACAACATTAGGTGACTTAGAAGCGCTTTTAGTAGCGAAGGGTTGGGGTAAATTTTTGACGTTGATGCGGATGGGTATAGGTGAAAGTGGTTCAGTGCGGACAATATTTGGCGATCGCGAAGAATTCTGCGCTAATTGGGGTGAAGATGCAGAAACTGGCTTTGTGCGAGCATCTTCATCAGCACGAGTTTGATCGCAAGCTGCTGCGGACAGTAATAAACCTAGCAGTACCCAACGCGCAGAGGCTTTCATAACGGCAATTTAAATCATTATGCACACGTCTTTAAATGTAGACTCATGACTTAAAAACTGTCGCCTACCTAAAAGCGGATTTATTGGAAATTGGGCATGGGGCATGGCGGAAAAATTCCTCTCCCCTGCTCCCTGCTCCCTGCTCCCTGCTCCCCTTTCCCCTCTTCATTGTGATTTAAATCGCTTTTTGTCGGCAAACAACAATTTTTCCAATTCGGATACGGCTAAAGGACGACTGAAGAGAAAACCTTGCATAGCATCACACTTATGTTCCCTAAGATAAGCTAGTTCGGCTTCGGTTTCCACACCTTCAGCAACTACCTTTAAATTTAAATTGTGTCCCATTTGAATTAATGCTTTTGTAATTGCTGACTTTTGGTGGTCATAACCAATATTTTGGATAAAATAACGGTCAATTTTCAAGGTATGAATCGGTAATTTTTTTAGATACATCAAAGAAGAATAACCTGTACCGAAATCATCAATAGCAATTTTGACTCCGAAAGATTGCAATTCATTCATAGTAGCGATCGCACTATTGACATCTTGCATAATCATGCTTTCGGTTAGTTCTAGTTCTAAGCAACTTGCTGGCAAATTGTTGGCATTTAAAAATCCCAAAAGTTTTTGGTTAAAATCTAGTTGAGTAAATTGACGTGATGATAGATTCACCGCGATAGGTAAGGAAGTAAAGCCAGCATCGCGCCAAATTTTAATTTGTTTACAGACTGTTTGCAGTACCCATTCGCCAATAGGAATAATTAAACCAGTAGATTCTGCTAAAGGAATCAATTCTGAGGGTGATACTAGTCCCAATTGGGGGCTTTGCCAACGTAATAAACTTTCAGCACCAATAATTTTTCCAGAATTAATATCAACTATTGGTTGATACTGAAGATAAAATTGCTGAAGTTCTCCGTCATTTAAAGCATGGCGTAAAATATCTTCAATGATGTTAATTTCACGAGAAAATTCTGGTTCTTCACTTTGAAGAGGTAAATACTTTTTCCAAGTAGCTTGCTTATTTAAACGACCCTCAATGGCACTTAATAATTCAGCGCGAGTAAATGGTTTCGTTAAATAGTCATCAGCACCTAAATTCATGCCCTGACGAAAGTCAGACCTGCTAGACTTTGCTGTGAGGAAAATAAAGGGAATTGTTGCCGTTACCGGGTTTTGTCGCAATGTTGCTAACACGCCATAACCGTCTATTTCCGGCATCATCATATCACACAAAATTAAATCTGGATTTTCACTCGTTACTAACTCTAATCCAATTCGTCCATTGGCAGCAGGAACAGTCTGAAAATCTTCCGCTTCCAGCAATTCTAAAAGGTTTTCGCGGACAAATTTTTCATCTTCAATTACTAAAATCTTAGTCATGATTTATCTCCAGTTGTATCTAATTTATTAGTGAATGGGGATTAGGAATTGGTGAGGTGGGGACGCTTGAAAATTTGGGTTAAAACTTCTTGTAGAATTCTTCCCCAATCCCTAGTCCCTTTTATTCAAAGGTAGAATCACAGTAAAAGTCGTCCCAAAGCCTAGTTCACTTGTGACAAAAATTTCCCCTTGGTGTAGATATACACACTTTTTTACAATCGCCAATCCTAAACCAGTTCCTTGGCGATTGCCAACATTAGTGGCACGGTGGAAAGATTCATACAGGTGAGGCAGGTCTTCTTGAGGAATACCAATACCTTGGTCTTGAATCACAAATATTGCTCGTTCATCCTCAAAAGTCAAAGTAAACTTAACGGTGGAATCAATATTTGAATATTTAATCGCATTTGAGAGTAAGTTACTCAGAATGTGTTCCAGCAAGTTTTCATCCATGCAACATGGCATGAATTGATATTGACTACTAAAAGCAATACGCGGGTTGGGTAATTCCTCATATTGCTGACAGCTGAGATTCTGTTGCACTTCTTGCACCAAATGACGACAGTATTCGACCAAATCCAAGGTTTGTGTTCTATAGTCTAGTTTTCCCGCTTCTTCCTTACTAATAAACAAAACATCATTAAACATTTCAGTCATCCGCTTGACAGCGTTTTGAATGCGATGCAAATGATTGAGTTGTTTTTCTTGCGTCCATTTGTGACGGTAGTGTTCGAGTAACTCGCAAGAAGAAAGAATAGTACTCAAGGGGGTGCGGAATTCATGGGAAGTCATGGAGATAAAGCGGGATTTGAGTTCGTTAAGTTCTTTTTCTTTTTCTAAAGCACTTCTAATTTCGTCTTCTAATTGTTTGCGTTCGGTGATATCTGCCCAGTAACCGACAATTTCCAGTGGATTGCCAGCTTGATCGCGTACCAGCTTTGCTTGGTCGTATATCCACCGATAAACGCCATCTTGATGCAAAAAGCGATATTCGTAGTTGTATTGTTCTTGTTCAAATATCTTTGATGCCTGAGCAAATACCTGCGGTGCGTCTTCTGGGTGAATGTGGCTAGCCCAAAAATTAGATTCAAGAAATTCTTGTGCTTGATAGCCCAGCATAGTGGCGATATTTTCGCTGACGAAGGTGGTGCCGTAATCTCCGGAAGTTTTGCAGGTATAAATCACGCCAGGGCTAGAGTCAAGTAGATATTGCAGCCTTTCTTGCAATACGAGTAAAACTGTTTCTGCTAACTTGCGATCGCGTAGCGCTGCTTGCAGTTCGCTAACATCGGTTTGAATACCGATATAGTGGGTGCAGACACCATTGACATCAAAAACCGGAGAAATGTTTAATTTATTCCAAAACAATGTGCCATCTTGACGATAGTTGCGTATAATTACCGTGCATTCTTCTTGTTGCCGTATAGCTGCACGAAGTTGCTTGATTTCTGGTTGTTCAGTATCAGTACCTTGGAGAAAACGACAGTTGCGTCCAATGACTTCTACTGCTGTGTAACCAGTCATTCGCTCAAAGGCAGCATTAACATAGATAAGCGGCGAATCTGGCAATTTGACATCAGAAATAATAATGCCATTGTTGCAAGCAGCGATCGCGCGATCGCGTAGTTTTAAAGTTTGCTCTACTCGCTTGCGCTCAGTAATATCGGTGTGGATACCAACTGTGCCGATAATTTTCCCTACAGCATCTTTAATTGCATCGGCACGTAAATCAATTTGGACAATGCGACCAATGCGGGTTTGCAAACTCACTTCACCACGCCACGACTCACCACGCTGCACAGTCTCAAATATTCTCTCAAATTCCGACTTCTTTGTAAAAATAGCAGATGGTCCGCCGGCTGCATTTAACTCTTCTGCTGTGTAAGCAAACAATTCGATAAACGCTGGATTAAGATAAACTCCCTGTCCCTCGATGTCAGTTATCCCAATTGCATCGCTGCTACTTTCGATTGCTTTTCGCAAACGTAACAAAGTTTCTTCCGCTAATTTTTTGTAAGTGATATCGCGGATAAATTTGCAAAAGCCACGTAGCCCAGTTTCATCTCGTAATGCGGTAATTACAATATTTGCCCAGAACTGTGAACCATCTTTGCGGATGCGATCGCCTTCACATTCAAATCGACCTGTCGCTGCCGCTATTTCTAATTCTTCATTTATGGTGCTAGTTTCCTCAAGCTTTTGAAAGCAAGAAAAATGCTGCCCGATAATTTCTGCTTCTTGATATCCAGTAATATTTTGGGCGCCAAAGTTCCAGCTTGCAATTTGTCCTTGTGGTGAGAGCATGAAAATTGCGTAGTCTCTGACACCTTCAACTAAAGTGCGAAAACGTTCTTCACTTTGGCGTAATTTTGACTCAATGCGTTTGCGTTCTGTAATGTCTGTAGAAATTCCACACACGCAATAAGCAGAACCTTTAGAATCAACCAAAGGAAACTTGACTGATAAGTAAGTGTGCAACCCATCTTTTTGAGGAACAACTTCTTCCACTTCTACAGAAATATTATTGACGAGTACGTGACGGTTATTCGCTGCAAACGTATCGGCAATATCTTTAGACCAAATATCATATATGCTTTTACCCGCAATTTCCTTATTCGTGATGTTAAACAGCTTTTCAAACTGACAGTTGATCAACAAAAATCTATCCTTGGTATCTACTAGATAAATAACTGCTGGAGAATTATCTAAAATCGCTTGTAGTCGCTCTTGAGTTGCGCGTAATGCTGATTCTGCCTGTTTGCGTAGTGTAATATCTTCAAAGGTGCCAAGGATACCCACCACATTTCCTTCGGTGTTATGAAGGGGGACTTTATTTGTCTCCAACCAAGTTTGTTTATTATCTTTTCGGGTGTGGGGTGCAACAATCTTATATTCAGGGGTATTTGTTTGCATTACCCTCGCATCACTCTCTTGATAAAAATACGCTTCTTGTTGATTGCAAACCAAATCGTAGTCAGTCTTACCTACAATATCTTCTGGATTGTCAAAACCAGCACAATTAGCAAAATTCCGGTTACAACCCAAGTAAACACAATCTATATCTTTCCAAAAAACACATTCCGGGATGTTGTCGATCACTAATTGCAACATTTGCTGCGATCGCCGTAATTCATCTTCAAAATGCTGTCGATCTGCCATTTCTAGCACTAGTTGCCGATTCATTTGTTTGACTATTTTGGTACGTTCTGCTACCCGCGTTTCTAACTCTTGGTTCATTTGCTTGAGTTCGGTAATATCTAGGCAGCAACCGATGTAACCAGCAAAGTTCCCATCAGGTGTAAACCTGGGCATACCTTTATCGAGTAACCAACGATACTCTCCATCGGCACGTCGGAGGCGATATTCCATCTGGAAGCACTGAGGGGCATTAAAAGCTGAAAGGTAAGTATCTATACAGCGTTTATCTTTGGGATGAATGTTACCTGTCCAACCGTTGCCTAATTCTTGTTCTTGAGTTCGTCCAGTAAAATCTAACCAAGCTTGGTTAAAAAACGTACATACAGCGTCAGTGTCTGCCATCCAGATAAGCACTGGTGTGGAATCAGCCATTGTGTGAAAGCGTTCTTCACTTTCTCGCAACGCTTCAGAAGCTTGTTTTGCCAAGGTAATATCTTGAGCAATCCCAGTAATGCGGTAAACTTCTCCCAAGTCATTTTTTAGGGGAAAAGCTTGCGACCAAATCCAGCGCACTTCGCCGTCGGGACGCAAAATCCTGTATTCTTGTTCGTAAAGCTTGCCGGATATTTGGTCGGCAATGCTTTTGAGAATACGATCGCGGTCTTCGGGATGAATTGCTTCGGTAAAGTCGAGGGGATTTTCATACAGGCGATCGCAGCTACGTCCCCAAATTTTTTCGTAAGCTGGACTAACATAAAGTATCTTGTTCTCTTTCGGGTCGCGCACAAAGAAAACTTCGCAAATGTTTTCTATCAGTTGCCGAAATACATCCTCGTTCGTCTGTACTACCGATGCCGACTCTAGAGAATCTCGTTTGCTTACTTTCGTTTCTAATGCTTGACAAATGCTTTCAGATGTGATTATCCCTAAGAGTTTATTTTGCTCATCAACAATTGCAATTAAACTTAACTGATTTTGGCGCAACAATGACAAAGCTGTAGCGATATCCTGAAAATCAGATTTTTTGAGGGTAATTACTGAAGGATTCATAACTTCAGAAATCTGAGTTGTTTTCAAGTCAACTTCTCTTGATAATAGCCGCCCAACATCTTGCTGTGTAAAGCATCCAAGAATGTGCGAATCATCCACCACCAAGACACCGCTACCTTGTTCCTTACTCAAAAGCGCGATCGCTTCTATTACTGATGTTGCAGGTGCAACAGTCAAGGGAGAAAAATCAATTACCGATTCTATTGATGGTAGATGAAGAAACTGAGCCAAGGCTTGCATAGATGATAGCGATCGCTCGTATCACAAAATATGTACGTCCATACGAGCTTATATGAAGTATACTTTCATATTTTTGCGCCCAAACCTCAGAAAGACTCGCGTATTTTTACTGTAATTTTTGTCTACAAGGAGACAAGGGGGATTTTAAAGAGGGGAAAGGGGGAAAGGGTAAAGGGAAAAGGACTTTTAAATAGGGGTAAAAAGAAAAGGACTTTTAAAGAAGAAATATTTTCCCTTTCCCCCTTTCCCTTTAACCTTTTCCCCTCTTTAAAATCCCAATTCCTAACGTCGCAACTGCACCCGCTCACCGTATCGCAACAACCTTTCGATAGTAGCGAGGCGATTTTCCCAGGCTCTAACTTGATAAGGATTATCAATATTTTCTTGACGCATCCAAATGCGGAATTGGGACTGAAAGCGAGTTAAAGAAGCTTTTGCAGCGATTAACTTACTCGCAGAAGGTGCGGCAGAAAGCTGATCTAAAGCACTTTGCAAAACTTCTGTTTGGCTGTTAAAAGTTGAAAGCGTCGTTTGAGGTAAGCGCAATTGGTCGTTTTGCAAAACAAACTTCCATTCGCGTTGCAGCGCTGTGTAACGCACGGCAGCAGTTTTAAAAGGCTGACGGTGAGGAATAATTTGACTTTGCCCAATACTACCTTGAGTATTACCAAAGACTTTTTGTAACTCGTTGGTCAAATTCTCGGCAGCAAACAATGCGTAACCGCTAACTGGCAAGTCCCTGATTACCTGAATTTGATCGAATGCACCAATTACCGGTAAAGAAAGCAAGCGAATTCCCGGCACTAACAACGTAGCACCTAGTTTTGTGGAAGCAATCCAAGGTTGTGCTAGCCGTTGGAAGCGAGGAGTATCTAAGGCATAAGTCATGGGGACAATTAAATCTATATCTCCCTGTCTTGCCCAAACTTCCCAATGCTGTTGAATTTTCTGAATGCGTTCTAATTCTGGCAGGGGAAATACGGCAACTGACACAATCAAATTAGGTCGCTTTTGTCGCAACTGCTGTGAAGCTTGGGCAACAAAACTATCAACTTGCTGGGTACGAAATGTTGTCCACTTTTGCCACAAATCCCGTTGAGACGGAGAAATACTAATTGGATCTACACCATTAAGTTGTTGAAACTGCGCTCTGGCAGCTTTACCATAACCGTAAATTCTGCCTGCGGCTGGGTCTTGAAAAGGATAGCGAATATAGTCTAGTTGCAGCCCATCTACATCATAGCGAGTAACAATTTCTTCATAAAGCCTAAGTAAATACTGCCGCAATTCCGGATTAGCCGGGTCGAAAAATGGCTTAGTTTGTCCTGCGGGAATCATGTTACCCCGGTTATCGTAGTTTGCCCAGTCAGGATGAGCCGCTAGCACTGGTCCTGGGTAATTAGCAGGAGCGTTGATAACTTCGTTGTGGCGCTGGTTGCCAGCAGCAAATGTCCAAACCCAAGCGTGTAATTCCATCTTCCGCTCATGGGCTAATTTTACTGCTGCTGCTAAAGGGTCCCAACCACGGATTAAGGGGTTTTGCTGGGGCGCAACTTGACTGGGATAAATTGTATAACCGGCGTTGACAGTTTCAAAAAAAACGGTGTTAATACCGGCTTTTGACAGCCGATCAAAAATCTCACTCAGTCCCTGTTCGTTTTTAGCACGGACGATTGTACCTCTGTCTAACCAGACGGCGCGAATTTCTGGTTGAGCTAATTGGCGATCGACGGGGAATTGCTGCCACAAATTGCCTTTTGCTTGAATCCATTGCTGACGTGCTTCGGCGTATTTTTGTTGAGCAATTAACTGAGGTAAGTTTTTGGCAATATTTCTGGCTTGTTCGGTCGTAGGAATTAGCACTCCCGGTCTGGTGGATGCTACTTGGGTAGGTTGCGCTTGCTTGACAATTTGGGGATTATTGTCAATGGCGTTGGCGGTTAAATTGGCGCTGTCAACTCGACCGATGAGATTTTGTAATTCTTGTTGTAAGGCGATCGCATCACTACTACTAATCGGCGCATTGGAGTTGGGGACAACATCCAGACGCACCGCTTGTTCTAGTTGGTCGATCGCTTCTTCTGACTTTGGAGGGTTGACATTAGGAATCGGTCTAGATTGGGGTGCAGTGGCGGTGCGAGGTGCGCTTAAAGAAGTAGGGGGTGGGGGGGTAGAGACGTTCCGGCGGAACGTCTCTACGGGAGTAGGGGAAGCAAGGGCGACGGATGTAGAACAATTTGGCGAACCGCCTTCTACTTTATTTGAGGTATTTGGTGCTTGTTTCACATGACGGTTGACAGCGGCTTTTAACCAAGCAGTATCTAACTCAGGAGATGAAGCTGTATCTACTCCCCAACGCCAGCCAAAAAAGGTGGATCGTTCAGTTGCGACGACGGCAGCAGGATTATCTTTAGAATTCCAAATAGCAGCAGCTTCACTGTTTGCATTATCAGCAACGACAACACCACCGCGCACTTTACCAAAAAGTCCGTTTTGATTTGCCCAATTTTGTAACTTGTTTTTTGCGGGTTGCAATTGTTGTGCATCATTGAGGCTGAATCCCCAGTAACCTCCTAAGAGTGTTTGCAATAACTGCCGCACTCCCGGTGCTGATAAAGTACCTACAGGTCCTGAGGCAATTAATCGCCCACCTTTGCTCATCCATTCTTCGAGAGCGATCGCTTGTGCGGGTGTTAATGTATCTACATTCGGTAAAAATAATACTTGGCGATCGCCCCAATCTGCCGCACTCCGCACATTCGTCAAGGAAACTACACAATACTTTACCCCAGCTTGTTGCAAGCGGTTTGTTATACCTGTCCACTGATTAGTATTTTCTTGGGTCTGTACTATTGTTAATATAGGGTTTTGGGTCGCCGCGATCGCAGGCTTGATGTTAAAGAAGCTAAAAGGTAAAAAGTAAAAGGTAAAAGCTATTACCAATTTTCTCTTTTTGCTTAAGTCGTTCTTCCTTATTCGTTTTTCTTGATTCCTCACGCTTTGACTCCTCAGGCTTCTTACTCGACTTTAGACTAATGCATGGTAAATGACCCAGCAATTCTGAGTTAAAGAAATTTATAGCAGGAAATATAAAAACAGCCAAATCAAGCAGATTTAGCAACTTGATTGCGTGGTTTATAAGTACCTTTTATTATAATAGAATACGTGATTTTACGCTGTTTGAGTTTGTCTGGTTTTAAGAAATATTCTTTTTTTTCCAAAAACTGCATAAATCAATTCAGGTATTGCCAATAAGGTAAATAGAACAGAGAAAAAGAAACGTTGATTTCAACTACATCTATTAAGAATGTAGCAACGTGGGCAACCATGCGATTACCTTGTTAGGGGTGAAAACTTTACTAAATAGAGGTGGATGAATGTCTTGTCAAGTCGGTAGCTCATACACTATCAAGGCTAGAGATACGCTTTTTATCATTGCCGATCGCGCTGCTTAGGTCATAGCGATCGCACTGCGTGAAATCATGAACCCCAAATCTCAACCTGTTAATGCTCTAAAAACTGGGAAATTTTTCATCAAGAACTTAGGATTGCAAAAATAATAATGAAAAACTTTTAAGGAAAAAGTTTTATCGTACTAGCAATTTTATTTGCCTAACAACAGCAGAGGTACAGAAGGAGGATATCATGACTCAATACGATTATGTTGTAATTGGTGCAGGTTCGGCAGGCTGTGTTGTCGCTAATCGTCTCACAGAAGATCCTCAAACAACAGTGTTGTTGCTCGAAGCTGGCAACCCAGCTAATAAACCAGAAATTCAAACCCCACTGGACTGGACTAAATTACGGGGTACTGAGGTGGACTGGGCATATTTTACAGAAGAAGAACCCTATATAAATAACCGCAAAATCTATTGTCCGCGTGGGAAAGTCTTGGGTGGCAGTAGTTCGATTAATGCCATGATCTATATCCGAGGCAACCGTCGCGATTTTGACCAATGGCAGGAGTTAGGCAATCCGGGTTGGAGTTACGAAGATGTATTGCCATACTTCAAAAAATCTGAAAATCAACAGCGTGGAGCATCTCAATACCACGGTGTCGATGGAGCGTTGAGCGTTACCGATCTAATTGCCCCTGCTGTGACATCACAAAGATTTGTAGAAGCTGCTGTTGCAATGGGATATAATGACAACCCCGACTTCAACGGGGAGCAACAGGAAGGTGCGGGACTTTATCAATTGACTATCAAAGATGGTAAGCGACACAGTACCGCTGCTGCATTCCTCCTGCCAATTCTCAATCGTCCCAACTTAACAACGACCACACAAGCGTTAGTGACTCGGTTGTTGTTTGAGGGAACGCGCACAGTTGGCGTCGAATACATGCACAAGGGGATGCTGTACCAAGTCTTTGTGAATCAGGAAGTGATTCTTAGTGCTGGTGCTTTCGATTCACCAAAATTACTAATGCTCTCCGGAATTGGCTCAGCTGAACACCTGCAAGCATTGGGCATTCCCGTACTTGTTGATTTACCAGGTGTTGGTCAAAACCTCCAAGACCACCTTCGAGTTTCTGTGGCACACCAGGGAACTCAGGATCTGCAACCTGCTGCAAGCAGTAATATTGCTGAAGCCGGATTATTTTTACATACCGAGAACAATTTAGATGCTGTGTCAGATTTACAGCTTTTCTCAGGTCCGGTTTTATGGGCACCTCCTGCTTATGCCCGTTCTGGTTCGGGATTCGCGAGTACAGTATGTCTAACCCATCCTCAAAGCCGTGGCAGTGTCAGCCTGCGTTCTGTTTCCCCCAACGATTCACCTGTTATCCGGCTGAACTATCTCCAGAGTGAATCCGATGTGCAAAAGCTAGTTGCAGGAATTAAAATTATCCGTCAGTTGTTCGACTCAAATGCATTTGATGAGTTCCGAGGTGAAGAAGTTGCTCCTGGTGCTGATGTCATTAGCGATGAAGAACTGCAAACTTATGTCCGGGAAGTGTGTGATAGTGTTTACCACCCTGTCGGCACTTGCAAAATGGGAACAGACCCAATGGCTGTTGTAGACCCGGAACTGCGAGTGTATGGGGTTGAGGGATTGCGTGTTGTAGATGCATCAATTATGCCAAATATTACTACTGGAAATACGAATGCACCCACAATTATGATTGGCGAAAAAGCAGCCGATTTGATTAAATCCGCACAGAGAGTCTCACAACAAGAAGTGGAGTTAGCGCAACTGTCATAGTGTGTAAACTCATTTTTTAAATATGAGCGATCGCAACGCTTTCAATCTCCTGTCAATTTTAGTTCTTTTATTCTATCTGTGCAGGAGAACACAGTAGTTGGATATGTTTGTGCAACAAGTCAAGAATACTCTCAATCGACCTGCAATGCTATAACATCGACGTGTTATGTTATAACATCGACCTGCAATGCTATAACATCGACCTGTTATGTTAATGCATTGAGGCGAAATTTTATGAAAAGGCTTTAGTTACATGAACGAGCTTTCAAGAAAGACATTCAAAACTTCAGATGGTGCTGAGTTAAGCCACCCTATAGCAGCCCAATTGTTGATTATGTTCTTCAATTAGAGAATCTTTGCCAGCATTACGAACGAATGAATCAGCAATTTTTTAATTAATACAGGTATTGATTAAATCTTCCACTCCAGCAACTGGTAAGATTTTTGTATTCAGTTTGCAAGCTACCTCCTCAATACTCATATCATCTAAAAATATCAATTCACCATGTTTGAGCATAACTTTTGGTAGCAAGATTCCTTCTCCTAAATCTTCCCCTTGTAAGTTTAAAAGCAAATCATGACCAGTTAGCAACCCGGTAACGCTGATACTCTGTCCCCAATAATCGCTTTTCAAAGCACGCATATTTACTTTCAAATTCTCGACAGAATTCAATTGCTGTAAAATCGGTTGAAATGCTTTTTCAACTGCATTGCCAACTACCCAACTAAATTTTCGCGCTGGGTAGACTTTTGGTGGTAATAATTCAGCAGCAGCGATTGCAAATTGCTTGATAAATAAACGAATCGAACCTACACCGTTATCAATTTGCGGATAGTCGTTATATTCAACTTCGCTGGGTAATTCTTCCCCAGCAATCAAAAACCACTCATCGGCTAACCAAGCTACGTTAGAACCGTATTTTTTGCTAAATTCTTTTTGAAGCGATCGCACTTGCGAAATCACTTCTATTGCTTTTTCTTCAGTTACTGGTATAAGTTCGTCTTTCTCTAAACGAAACCGTGTCAAACCCACAGGTACTACTGCGACTGATAAAATCGCAGGCACTTCCCCAGTAGAAAATGACGCTAAATCTCGCAATGTTTGTTCTAAATGTTTGGCATCATTTATACCAGGACAAACGACGACTTGAGCGTGAATTTGCAAACGTCTTTCTTGAAACCACTTCAGTTGTTGTAAAATTTGTCCTGCACGGGGATTTTTCAACAACCTAATTCTGACTTCTGGTTCGGTAGCGTGAACCGAAACATATAACGGAGACAGCCGCATTTGTTCAATGCGCTGCCATTCTCGCTCTGGTAAATTGGTAAGAGTTAAATATGAGCCATACAAAAAGCTCAAGCGATAATCATCATCTTTAAAATACAAGCTTTCTCGCTTGCCTGGTGGCTGTTGATCGATAAAGCAAAATGGACAGCGGTTATTACACTGAATTAAATTATCAAACAGTGCCGTTTCAAATTCTAATCCTAAATCTTCGTCGTAATCTTTTTCAATTTCAATGTGATGAGTTTTTCCTTTCTCGTCTAAAACTTCTAGTTCCAGAACTTCATCAGCGCACAAAAACTGATAGTCAATTAAATCACGGGGATGCGTACCATTGATAGCAATGATCGCATCCCCCACCGCAAAGCCAATTTCAGCAGCAATGGAATCTGGTAACACCCCAGTAATTTGGGCAGGATGAATGGTAGACATGAGTTATGAATTATGAGTTGTCAGCAAAAATATTTTAACTATTTACTCGTCTTAACTCCTGACTCCTGACTTATAGTACAGACGTTCCGCCCGGTTATAGTACAGACGTTCCGCCGGAACGTCTCTACCACTCCTTTGCGACTCCTATTAATTATTTTTCAACATTCCAGTAGCGATCGCACTCAAAATTGCTACTCCAAATGCCAAGCGATACCAAACAAAGATCCAGTTGTTGTGGTTTTGAAGATATCGCAATAACCAAGCGATCGATATGTAAGAAAATATAAACGCAGATAATGTTCCGACGCCGACTAATATTAAGTCAATCTTGCCTAATGCTTCTTTAACAAACTCATATAAAGTGGCAATTGTCAAGGCGGGAATCCCTAATAAAAAGGAAAATTTCGCGGCTGTATGCCTTTGCAGCCCCAAAAATAAGGCGGTAGTTAAAGTTGCACCAGAACGAGATACCCCAGGTGCTAAAGCCAGCATTTGTCCTAACCCAATCAGCAGTCCATCGCGAATCTTCAAGCTGTTAAAGTCGCGTTTGCGGCTACCGAATTTTTCTGCTGCCCCTAATAAAAGTGCCATCACAATTGAATCGATGGCGATCGTTGTCATGCTGTTAATTGCAGAGGTTTCATCGTTGAGAAAATCTTTGATGAGAAATCCCACCACTAAAATCGGGAAAGTGCCTATTGCTACACCAACCAATAATTGCCATTCATCGCGTTGCCAGTCTTTTTCTTGGAAAGCTCCCCAGCCTCCAGTCAAAATTTGACTGATATCTTTCCAAAAATAAATCAAAACGGCAATCACGCTGCCAAATTGAATTGTCGCGACAAAAGACTTTTGTCCCAGTAGTTTCCAGCCTAATGCTTTGGTAAATACTTGTAGATGGGCAGTGCTACTAATGGGCAGAAATTCTGTTATCCCTTGCACAATCCCCAGGATAAATGCCTGAATTATTTGCAGTATCAGGTTCGGTTCACCCGTTGCTACGGAGGGAACTCCCACCTGTAATATATGACTTGATGCTGGCAATAGCAAATCTAGACTGCTCGCTTCTAACATTATTCCCATTAATCAGACTCCTATATTAGCTGCGTAATCTTACCGAATTATCCAACTTTACGCCTCTGTTGCCCTTGTGTCCGGGTCAGATAATTTTAGCCAATCAAAATTAAAGTAAAATAAATATGCCCCCCTAGGGGATTTATTGTTGTAATATCTTAAATAATATAAAGTTAAGTAAAGAATATTAAAAACTTTGATTAACAATACATTGTCTTGTTACGGGGCTTCTAATCCTTCAATTAACCCTATAGAGACCCAAACGGTGCAAAAAAGCCGAGAGGAGTTAGAGACAGCACTGTCTTTGAGTCCCTCATTTACGGCAATGGTATCGTCTCGCCAAAATTGGTTAGTGTTTACAGCGGCGGTATTTTTAGTATCTGTGCCAGTGTTTATCGAAGCACCGTTAGTGCGATCGCTACCTTTATTAAGTTTTGTATTAACAGGATTTTGGGTTTGGCTGAGTTTTAGATTAATGTCAAATTCCGCAACTTATGTTTGGGGAGATTTACTCTTAGGATTCAGCTGGAGTTGGTTAGCCGGTTCAATTTACTGGGGCTGGTTGCGTTGGGAACCGTTATGGCATTTGCCAGTAGAGTCAATCGGGCTACCATTTGCTTGTTGGTGTCTAATGCGGAATTGGGGCAAAGTCGGTAACTGGTTTTATTTCGGTTCTTTACTGGGTACAGCTTTAACCGACGTATATTTTTATTTAGTAGACTTGATGCCCTATTGGCGGCAAATCATGCGTGTCGAACCAGCTTTAGCATCACCAATATTACATAGTGCTGGAACGCAAGTACAAACACCTTGTGGAGAAACTTGGGCGCTAATTCTAGCCTTCATTTTGTTGAGTGCTGGCGTTTTGCCTTTAATTAAACAGCAACGGCATTGGTACGCCTTTAGTGGAGCGGTGCTGAGTACAATTTTGGTAGATAGCTTATTTCTGCTAGCTGCCGTTGCAGCTTAAACATGAAAAATCTTTAACAAAACCAGTAATAACATGCGAGTTGTAATCATCACAGGTGGCAGTAGTGGCATCGGACGTGGCATCGCGGAAGGTTTTGTTAAAGAAGATGCTCATGTTGTGATTATTGGACGAAACAAAGAAAAGCTTAAATCTACAGCGCAAGCAATTGGTTTCAATTGCGTGTGGCAACAAGCAGATGTCAGCAAGCGAAACGAAGTTACTGAGGTTGTTAATTTTATTGTTCAGCAATACGGGAATATTGATGTATTGGTCAATGCCGCAGGCTTTCCGCGTTGGTTGACAACGTTGACGCCGTTGGATGAAGCCGAACAACTTTGGGATGAGGTGATAAATACTAATCTCAAAGGTACTTTTCTGATGGCAATGGCGGTTGCTCCTCATTTGACTAGACCAGGAGGTCGCATAATTAACATCAGCACTAATGCCGCGTTTACAGGAGGAAACCGACCAGGTTATTTAGGCTATGCCTCAGCCAAAGCAGGCGTGCATGGATTGACTTATGCTCTGGCACGGGAACTAAGTCCCCAAGGAATTACGGTGAATGCTGTTGCTCCCGGTTATATTGAAAACACTGGGATTACCAACGAGTGGTCTGAAGAAATCGTTCAGTCAATAGTCAACCAAACCCCTGTCGGTCGATCTGGGAATGTTGGGGATGTTGTGGCAGCTGTTCTATTTTTATCTTCACAAAAAGCCTCATTTATTACAGGTGAAGTGCTGAATGTTAATGGCGGCTTACTTTTTGGGCGTTAAAGCTTTAATTTTATGCGTATACGCGCTCTCATTCATCGGTGTTGCACTAAGGCAAAAAGAATAACTACTTTTGCTTTCTCATTTGATAATTTTTAGTAAAAATACAACCAACGGCAGTGGCAGTAAATATTGTGGATATTAATACGCTGTATATTAGTTTCTGATGACTGCTGTGTTGATTAAGTTATGAGCATAGGATTGAGGATCGTCTTTTGTCGTTCTGTGACGAATGACGATCGCAAAGGCTGCTCTGAGCTTAAAACTTTAAATGCAATTTGATGGAGAGGTAAAAAATTGTGAAAAAATTGGTGCGTTTATTAACAGTGTTTAGCTTGTTGCTTGGCTGCTGGGGATGGTTGGGAACAACTCAGATGGCTCAAGCTAGCAACATCAATGGTGTAACTTGGCAATTTGTGCCAGTTCTTGCAGTTGAGTTCATTCAACCAACGCAAAATAAGGC
>JBPCQW010000149.1:0-7175 GCA_050997715.1 Hassallia sp. | reverse complement strand
CATGCGTATGATAATCATTATCATAATCTAAAACAATCGTCTACTGGCATCAAAAATGTTAAAAAATCTACACATGAAAAGCATTGCGGTATTGGCACTTACCTTCGGCTTGCTTGGATGCGAGGCTACCCCGCCAACAAGTCAACAAAATAATATCACGAGGAGTGATAACGGTTCTAGTGTTCCCACATCCACCCCAGCATCTACATCTAGCGAACTTCCGTTAGTTGTGGCAACTAACACTGTAGTGTGTGACTTAACAAAGCAAATTGCTGCCAGTACTGTTAATCTCAAATGCTTGATTGACTCTGGTTCTGATCCCCATGTTTCCCAACCCAAACCAGGCGATCGCAAAGCAATAGAACAAGCTAAGTTGATTGTATACGGCGGCTATGACTTTGAACCTGAGTTGATTAAGTTAATTAAAGCAACTTCCAACCCAGCTACCAAAGTTGCAGTCGATGAACTTGCCGTTCCCAATCCGCAAAAGTTTGAGGAAGACGGCAAAACTGTCACCGACCCGCATGTTTGGCACAATGCTCAAAATGGCGCAGCGATGGCAAAAGTGATTGGTGACAATTTGAGTATATTAAAACCTGAAAATACCAAGCTTTATACTGATAATACGCAAAAAATTATCGGGGAAATTAGCCAAATAGACACTTGGATTAAATCGAACATTGCCACAATTCCCCAAAAATCGCGCAAGCTGATAACTACTCACGATGCTTTAGGTTACTACGCTTCATCTTACGGAATTCCTGTAGAACAAGCGCTAGGAGGCATTAGTACCGAAGAAGCACCAACAGCAGCACGAGTAAGTGGATTGGTAAAAGATATTAAAAAAGTTGGTGTACCAACGATTTTCGCGGAAATAACGATTAATCCTAAGCTAATTACTGCCGTAGCCAAAAACGCGAATGTTAAGGTTTCACCACGAGAACTATACGCCGATGGTTTGGGTGAAAAGGGCAGTGAAGGCGAGACTTATCAAAAAATGTTGATTGCCACACAATCGATTGTTGAGGGGTTGGGAGGCAAATACACCCCGTTTGCAGCGAAGTAATTTGTAGTTAGGAGTCTGGAGTCTGGAGTTAGGAGCCTGGAGTCAGAATGTATCAATCCCCTGTCTCCTGTCTCCTGTCTCCTGTCTCCCGTCTCCCGTCTCCCGTCTCCCGTCTCCTAAGAACACAGCAACTCACCCAACCAATTTTCAACTTGTAAACGCAAACGCCAGCTAGGTTGATCCTTACGAGTGCTTTTTGGTGGTAGTTGATTTAAAGCGCGGCGATAATCAGCGATCGCACAATTCCAATCGCCCCACAGATGATAAGTTCTGCCTCGTTCAGCTAAAATATGGTCTTCAAGTTGACCGAAAAGCAATGCTATCTCAAAACTGTCAATTGCTTCTTCGTATTGTCCCAAGTCACGTAAGGTAATGCCTCGGTTAATTTGTGCCCGAACATGGCTGGGGTGTAAATCAATCGCCCGATCGTAGTCGGCGATCGCTGATGTTAATTCTCCACAAGCCGCGTAGTAATTTGCGCGATTGTTATAAGCGCTGGCTAACTTGGGGTTGAGGTGTAGTGCTTTGTTGTAATCCCAAAAGGCTTTTTGTCTTTCACCACTTTGAAAATAAATCAGCCCCCGGTTATTGTAGTCAACGGCATTGTGGGGGTGACGGTTGATTAGTTGATTTAAGAGGGCGATCGCTTCGGTGTAATCTCCGATTTGGGCTAAGCTCAAAGCACAAGAGCGTAAGTAACTGTCTTCTAAAGCAGATTCCCCGCTAGTGTTAGCCTGATGCTGTTGAGCATTTACTGTGTTTTTTAAAACAGCTTTATTTAAGTAACTTTGCTCACTCTCAGATGCTAAAAATGGGTTTGTATTCATATTTTCCTGCCTGAGCCTCTTGCTCTGTAAGATAAACTTATAATTTTCTTGTGAAGAGTGGTTTCGTCCCTGTGTCACTTGTCAAGGTGTCTATGAGTACTTACGTACAAGTATTAAGAACAAGTGGGAGTGTTCGCCCTATACCAATAATTGATGCTTCAACCTGATAATAGATACGTCATCCCCAAGTCCAATTCCAGAAACAGCTTTTTATCAATCCAATAGACTAGTCAACAAGTAAGAGCGACAACTTGGTAGAATGCCAACAAGCCATTCCGGTGGAACTGGCAAGTACTGGGGAATGTGAAAACTCCGAATCGAACTTAAGAACCCTTCTTTTTCAACGGATTTAGGCGAACCTAAAAACCTTGACGGTTTATTATTCCCAGAAAATTTGCGATCATTCACATCGATCAAGAAATTTCTGCAAAAAAAGTAAGAATTTTCTTTCCAGTACCCAATTTCTGAATCTGACTTTTAAATTAAGAGCGAAGATTTTTTATGACAACTGCAATTTCCTACGCTAACGCTCCCGATTTAGCCGGTGATGATTACATCGTTATCGGTTTGGCTACGTGCTTCATCAAAGAAGATGGAGAAGTTCATCAAGTCGAAGTTATAGAACCTATTCCCTCTGCGGCTTTAGAAGCGATTTTTAAAGGTATTCCCACCTCCTATAAGTTGGCTTGTGGGACAACTTTGGCATCTGTGTTGGATGGAGATACACTTTCTTTACCAGATGGCTTTCCTGCCAACGCTCAATTTGGCGAGGAATTTGTGCCCAGAGCGTTTGCGGCTGCTCGCACTTACAAGCGTCGCGAAATCGCAAAATCCCTGATTCCTCTAGGTAAAAGTTATACGGAGTTTAAGTATTCCACTGAGCGCAAGCGGGTACTAAATGCCAAACGAGTTGTTAACAAGGAAGATAACGTTAAACAACATTCCCACACGCACAAAGTTCTTTAAAAGACTCAATTCTGAGGTATAAAATCTTGGATCAATCCCACGGTTGATACTCAGGGATTGTATCCCACTTCTTCACTTTATCATTCATCCTTTATACTTCATTTATCTTTGGTGATTATGTTGAAGCTTTACGGTGGCGATCACAGTCGCGCATCAATTGTCAAGTGGTATCTAGAAGAACTGGGTATTCCCTATGAATTTATCAGGCTTGATATGCAAGCTGGGGAACATCAGCAGCCGGAATTTCTCGCAATTAATCCGATGGGCAAAGTCCCCGCAATCGTAGACGGAGATTTTCAGCTTTGGGAATCAGGAGCAATTTTGCTGTATCTCGCCGAAAAGTATGGCAAAATGCCACCTTCAGTACAGGAACGGGCAAAAATTGCTCAGTGGGTGTTATTTGCTAATTCCAGCTTGGCTACAGGAATTTTTGTCGAAGCTAATCGAGAACGTGAAATGCCGCGCTTAATGACTCCCCTGGATGAAATTCTAGAGGAGCAACCTTTCATACTAGGTAACGAATTCACTGTTGCTGATGTAGCAGTGGGTTCTGTTCTAGGCTATATTCCCATAATGCTCAAATTAGATTTGAGCGCTTACCCATCTATATCGAACTACATCAAGCAGATGACTCAACGTCCAGCATTTCAAAAAAGCATGGGGAATGGTTAGTGGATACTTGGAGCGTTGGAGCGTTGCTAATATTTACCACTAACTCCCAACTCTATTTAGCGATAGTAATGTACGGTGCGTTACGTTCCTAACGCACCATTTATTTCAATATTCTCGGTGCGTTACTTCGTTAACGCACCCTACAGCTAACTACGCTTTTATCTACCATTGACATTTACCGATAGTTGGTAAATTGCAGAGCCACCGGGTAGTCTTCTTGCTTCAAGCGCACAATTACAGTTTGCAAGTCATCTTTATCTTTAGCGCTAACTCGTACAGCGTCACCTTGAATTGACGCTTGTATTTTTTTGAATTCGTCACGAATCAATTTAGAAATTTGCTTGGCAATTTCCTGGCTAATGCCTTTTTGGAGTTTAATTTCTTGACGGACGCGGTTTCCGCTAGCTGATTCAACTTTGCCAAAATCAAAGATTTTCTGAGAGAGGCTGCGCTTGGCAGCTTTTTCGCGCAGGATGGTGTGTACAGACTCTAAGGTAAACTCGCTGTCGGTGCTGATGGTAATCTTGTCTTCGTTTAATTCGACAGTAGTTTGAGAGTCTTTAAGATCGTAGCGGCTTTTAACATCTCGGACAACTTGATCGACGGCGTTGACCAATTCTTGTCTGTCAAAATCGCTGACAATATCAAAGGAATAGGTAGAAGCCATAGATAATTAGGGATTGGGTACTGGGGATTGGGTACTGGGGACTGGGTACTGGGAGATTGGTTATTTGTCCTCCCTGTCCCCATACCCCATTAGCTATTAGCTTGAATAATGCTCAGGGTCATAAGAGTACCCCAGCTGAGGGAGCCAACAGCAAACATGAGCGATCGCAAAAGGGGTATATTCAAAATATAAAAAATTGAGTATAGCAACCGAGCCGCAACAAAAGCGATCGCTGCGACTACTGCGATAGGAGAATTCACACCCGTTACGTATGCCATCAAAGCTGCGGCAGCAAAAATCATAAATCCTTCAAAAGAATTTTGATGTGCCCAGGTAGCTCTTTGTGCGTAGGGTGGTAATTTGTCAAACATAGCGCGGGGAGCAGACTGATCGTATCCCACACGCAAACGACCATAAGCCACCACCAAAAACGGCAGATAAATTAGCACCGCAGCGGCTGCGATAGAGTACAAAAAAATAGTCATTGGTTATTGGTCAAGAGTCAAGAGTCATTAGTCATTAGTCATTAGTCAGTGGTCAAAAATAAAAGACCAACGACAAAGGACAAATAACTAATGACTAATCAAAGTAGAACAGTGTCACCACTTTTCTTTGTTCTTCTGCTTCACCACAAGTTTGCAACAAAGTGCGACTGTCGTGAAAAGCAAAACAAATTAATTGTTGGCAACGAGAAACTATTTCCTTGTTACACAGGTAACTCGCTTCACCAAGAGACAGATGATCGTTACTGGGATTTTCAACCAGATGCATTACCTGTTCTAATTGCTGGCGCGATTCATTGGGCTGGCGTTCCAGGCTTTGGGGTAGAATCACCGTTAATAAATTGGCATCAGCCCGCATTGCTCCCCGGATGGCAGCTGAATTGGTGCCTGTAGCACCAGAGGTGATGATTCGATTTCCTGATAAAACCAGGGCATAGGTCATCATCTCAATGAGGCTTTGATGCGTAATCGGAACGTGGCGCGAACCAAGCAAGGCGATTCGTTTAGAACCTGTTTGCTGGATTGTAGCCAGTTCTTGGGCTAATGTATCGAGGTTAATAAGGTCTATGGACTGACTCAAAGATGGACAGAATCAGATTAAACAACCCAGATATTCTACCAAACAGAGTGTAGATACGAATGGCTTGTGGTGAAACATTAATACAATTTATTGCTTGCTCAATTTAATAGCTGGGTTACTTCTTCACACCAAACCAGCCAATTCGTTTCATAACGAATGCCATTAAGGAGAGTCAGGTACTGAAACTTTTCTGCTTGTGGTAGTTGTTGAGGATTCTGAAAGCACCGTTGCTCTAATTTTTTGTATGTTGACAATTTTTCTTGGTGAGAAGCGCGGTGATGCTCTAGTTCCGCCAAAATTTCCTCGCGGGAAGCAAGATAGCCTGCAAAAAGCTTCACTAGTAAATCGTCTTTAATCGGCATCGGTTCACATGGCTGAGTAATCCATGACCTCAAATGCTGTTCTCCCGACTCTGTGACACGGTAAAGCTTTTTATCTGGGCGTCCTTCTTGAAGAATTATCTCGGCGGTTATCCAGCCATTATCCTCAAGCTTGGACAACTCTCGATAAATCTGCTGGTGACTCGCTGACCAAAAAAAGCCTACAGAGCCATCAAATCGCTTTGCCAAGTCGTAGCCACTACAGGGAGACTCAATTAGAGATGCCAATATCGCGTGCGCTAAAGCCATAACAATTCTTTACTTTACCTATGCAACTTTTTGAGTATATTAAAAATATATTCAATTAATTGAATATTAGATTAGTTGCATAAAAATCGCATCCAGATTCAAGCAAAAAGAGGTATTTTACTATGGTGTTCGTTTCCATCACACGCTTACATATCAAGTCGCCTCGCCATCTACTACCCTTTGTGTGGCACAATGTACTCTCATCATGGCAAATCATTAATATCCCAGGATTTCTCAAAGGCAAGATTTGGAGAGATGGTTACGGAGCTTATTGGACGATAACCACCTGGGAAAATCAGTCGGTGATGAAGAGTTACCGTAACTCAGGGGCACACCGCAAAGCTATGCAACACATTCAAACTTGGTGCGATGAAGCTGCGGTGGTTCACTGGGAGCAAGGAGACAGCAGCCTGCCAAATGGGTTGGAGGCTCACCGCCGCATGGTAACAGAAGGTCATTTTACCCGTTTATCTCATCCCTGTGCCGCTCACTTAGAGCGAAAAATTCCCGAACCGTCGTCAGATGATGTTCAAGGACTGCTGCTACATCCTAGGAAAAAAGCACCCCGCACAGAATTGGAACAAATTTAGTTTTAGGGTAAAGCCACTGCGGGATTTAAGCCGAGTTGAGACAACAAGCGGTCAATGTCGAAATGTTCAGCCATCAATTGGCTTATGCACTGAACTTTAATTGGTTCGTGGACGCGCACTTGACCGAAAGTGCGATCAACAATTTCTACAGTGGTGAGGGTATCCAAATCTACTGACAAAATCGGGATTTCTAGTTCTTCAGCGCGATTGAGGATGAAAGGGGGAGGTGGAAGTTGTCCGGTAAGGATGAGACATTGAGTGGAAGTTTCTAAAGCTGCTTGTTGAATTTCCACGCGATCGCCTCCTGTAACTACCGCCATATTCCGTCGTTTGCGGAAATACTTCACCGCCGAGTTGACATTCATCGCCCCAATTGCTAAACTCTCGACCATTAAATCTAGGCGATCGCTACGACAAAGAACTTCGGCATTTAACTGCTTTACCAATTCCCCAACGCTAACACTGCGTAGTAAGTCGTTTTTCGGCAACATTCCCAGTACGGGAATATTTTGTTGTTCCAAAAACGGACGCAACTGAGTATTAACTGCTTCGATTTGGGCTGCGGGGATATCGTTGAGGACAAGACCAATTAAGCGATCGCCTACATGGTGTTTCGCAGATAACAGCCCTTCAACTGAAAGCAGCGATTGATAACGACATACCAACAACACAGCC
>JBPCQW010000048.1:0-6909 GCA_050997715.1 Hassallia sp. | reverse complement strand
ATTCTTAAAGAACACCACCGCTGTGTTCCACCCATTATCACTTTTTCGGATCGCCTCTGTAACTATGGCTTAATCATCAAAACCCCACCCAAAGCTTCTGCACTTGGTTCCAACTTGATTGCCTACCATGTCGAGGGAAAGTACGAATCCCACACAAACCCAGAAGAAACGAGAGCCGTCGAAGCGATTATTGAGGAGTTGCTTAAGTATGGTTACTGCATTGATTCGCCTGACAATGAAAAAACAATTGGGGTGATTTCGCCTTATCGTCGTCAAGCCAACGCCCTTGGCTCTCGTTTATGCTCACGCTGGGAAGATTTTAGCAATAACAGTATTGGGACAATTCACACCTTTCAAGGGGGCGAGAAATCGGTGATTCTCCTATCAACTCGCCAGTGCCGTAAAGAAGATTCGCTGTGGTTTATTAATCGCCGTCCCAATTTACTGAATGTCGCAGTAAGTCGTGCTAGGGAATTATTTATTTTGGTGGGGAATTTAGAGCATCTGGAGCAAGGAGGTGGTCACACCAAAATGCTAGTGGAGCATATTCGGCAGCACGGAGAAATTCGCTCGTTACCATGAGCGCACTCTGGTTGTAGAGACAGCGTATCTATATTTCAGCTATTATCCCTATGAATGTCACTTTGGGAGAATCCAATAGCCCAAATGTTTACGGGGCTTTAGTTTCCACTTTTTGTCTATAAATTTTAGTTTCTGGAGCGAAAATAAAGCCTCAAACCTTGATTAAATCAAAGTCTCAGAATTTGGCTGAGATTATTGTTTTCCGAGAGTGACATTCATAGGGTTATTTTTTGATTTGAAATTGGAGCAAAGCGACGATCAAAGAAAGCCTCCACCATCTCCCCCTAAAATATAATAAATATACTACGGAATTTGTAAAATAATTCAGCTTTTACACTCCTCCATAGCACAATTAAGCAGGAGAGATTGATAGAGGACAAGCCGATGGCTTACGCAATCTTTCGCATTGAAAAACAAAAAACTTGGGGACAAATTGCTGGCAGTGCCAGTCACGCCCAGCGTACCAGAGAAACACCTAATGCTGACCCCAATCAAGAAAATACCTGGCTGATTGGCAATTCTACACAGGATTTAGTACAGGCTGTGCGCGATCGCATAAATGAGCAAACAATTCGTAAAAATGCAGTGCTTTGTGTAGATATGTTACTGGCTGCCCCTCCAGAATATTTTCGTCACGACAGTGTGGCAAAAGCTGGGGTGTATGAGGATGACAGACTAGAAGCTTGGGTGAAGCTGAACGAGCAGTGGTTGAGTGAGCGATTTGGCGATCGCATTGTGTCCGCTGTCCTGCACCTCGATGAAGCCACTCCCCATATTCAGGCTCATTTGGTTCCTATTGATGAAAAAGGCAAACTCAACTGTAATGGCATCTTTGGCTCTCCCAAAATTTTGCGTCAATGGCAAGATGATTAGACCTCTTGCAAAAGTCAGTTAAACAAATTTGGTTTTAGGTAGAAGAAGCTCATAGTTATACAAACCAGCTATGAGATTAAACCTCAAGCCAAATCTTTTTCTACGATTGCGATAACGGTCAGATAAAATTTTAAATCCGCGAGAGTTTACGATTAATATGCTCAACCACAACTCGGCTTTTCGCTAGCTCTTGATTAATCTTTTTATCTTCGCGACTCAACTCACCACAAGAGTGGTTTCTTTTTTGGTATCCGACTTTTAGCATGAACTTTATGAATTCCTTGATATCCTTTATCACCCAAGCATTCAATATCTTCTCTTAACCGAAGTTTACTGTTTTTAAACATGCGAAAATCATGCTATGAACCCTTTGCCATGAGCGGTACAGAGAATTTCTCCCGTATTTTGAGCCACCACAACTTGAGATTTTAATGTATGCCTTTTCTTTTTCCCACTGTAGAACTGTTTTTGTTTTTTTTAGGGCGTTCTATTGGGCTTTCTGTAACGTCAACTACCACTACCTCTACTTGATAATCGTAGCTAGAAAGTTTCTTCTTCCCTGGAAGAGAAAAAGCTCTTGAAGTCACGAGAATATCTTCAATTTTACGGATAATACGATATGCTGTTGACTCGTTCACTCCCCAAGATTGACCAATATGAAAATAGGTGCGATACTCCCTCCAATATTCCAATGCCATTAATAATTGGTCTTCCATGCTCAGTTTACTTTCTTCGCCCTGTTTTAAGCTTTGTTTTTGAATGCGGTAAGCGAAGCTATGCCGTTAGGCTCATCGCACTACCTCTGTCATCTGGCTAAAAGTCTCCGGATGCACACCACACAAGCGTTTGAATTCTTCCGGCTTGAGGTTTTTTACCTTTTCGTAGGTCATAGATGTCAAGAAAGCTCTAACCTACTTGTCCCACGCTCATGAGACTTTTGCAAGAGGTCTAATGTATCAACCGTCATCGCTTGTCCGCGAATCTTCTCACGGGGCATCAGTTTCAGTAACCCTTGAGAAATAGTCATCTGCTTATTCGGCGGAATCACATAAACGTGGTTCGGTGCCACAGACATACCATCAACCACTTCATGCACCGTCATCTGGGTTGCTCTCGAAAGAATCTCGCTCAACAAACTTTTATGATCTGGGGCTAAATGCTGTACCAGGACAAATCCCATGCCGGTATCAGTCGGCAGATGGTGCAGCAATTGCGTGAATGCCTCCAATCCACCCGCAGACGCTCCAATCCCCACAATCGGGAATACATTAGAGTTGTCTTGCTGCTCTTGATTGGCAGTTTCAGCGTCATTCGAGTCGGATTTCGATTTCTTAGAAAGTCGCCTAGTCATTGAGTGCAGTTACGGGTACAGTAAAGGTTTAGCCCTTATTTTGGGGGCTTTGGTTTCACCGAGCGCAAAAGCTTTCACGCTGATTGCTCTTCGACGGCAAAACATAGTAGTTTATCTATATTGAATCATCTTAAAGTCAATGGGCACATCTACCTGCGATCGTATATTTTTTGTCCAGTGACAGATTTTTATTATAATCTGGTAGTTATGGGAACGTCCTAACGCACCGAAAATCTGCATAACACACCCTACAAAACTATGAATTCTGAATTTTCAACAGACAAAATATAAGTAGAAGAAACCGCCCTAAATAGAGTTCGGTTAAGCAGACATCGCTGTGAGAAAAAGATTGCTAAAGTATATACAAGTTAATAAATTATTCTAGTTTCTTACCATGAACAATATTTCTAACCGCAATCCAGAGAACTTTGGTTCGGAAGCAGTTAACAACAACTTGTGGCAATACATTAAATCGCTGAACCCAGAAATGGTTGCCCAACTCTCCAAACCAACATCACCAGAAGTACTTCAAGCAATCGAACGCACTGTTGTAAGTATGTTGGGTAGTTTACCTTCAGAAGACGTCGACGTTGAAATTACTACCAGTCGCCAACACTTGGGAATGTTGTTAGGATCTGCGATGCTTAATGGTTACTTCTTACATAACGTACAACAGCGCTTAGAATTTGAAAAGTCATTGCAGTTAACAGAAGTTGATTTGCCAGACACTGTTTAATCTGTATGTTAAAAGTACTTAATTAGGGTGCATTTATTATATATTGCTAAATACACCCTAACGACTAATTTGTGACTTTTTGAGACGCTAATTTAATCCCAAAGAACACCACCCAACAAATCCCAAGTTTTCGCGCCGACTATACCATCTGCTTGCAAGTTATATTCACTTTGGAAATTTTTTACGGCTTGTTCTGTTTGCTCTAAGAAATTTCCAGTACGTAAATCCTTGTTGAAATAGCCCAAAAAAATCAAAAGATTCTGTAACAAGTTTACAGCACCGCCAGTATCACCCTTCCGCAAAACAGGTAATTCTTTACTAGCTGTTGCTTGCACTTCGTTTATCATAGTTAACTCCTAGAATTGAGTCTGATTTGACTGCGATTGTCTACACTACCTACTTGCTGAAGACTTATTTTTTCGGAAAATTGCTGCATCGCGCTGCCGTCACCAAGCGAAGGGTGCGGCTACACGTACAAAGCCTTGCGGAGCGCAGGCTTGAAAATCCTTAAGTTTGGCGCTTCCCACGTAGGTAAGCTCTGTATGTAAAGCCAGCGGCTTCCAGCCTGTTCGCGTAGCGTGCGCTCGGCGCAGGGCTTAAAATTAAGATGGAGTGTTTACCACTTAATGCATGAAACGCATCGTCTTGATTGCTGGATTTGAATCGTTTAACGCTGATTTATACAGAAAAGCAGCTTCAAAGGCTAACTCACGCTGTGGTGAGTTGGATATTCGCGTGTTTAGCGATCGCGATATTACCACCAACCGCACCGAGGTGGAAGCAGCACTTCATAACGCGGATGTGTTTTTTGGCAGCTTGGTATTTGATTATGACCAAGTTTTGTGGTTGCGCGATCGCGTTGCCCAAATTCCCATCCGTTTGGTCTTCGAGTCAGCTTTAGAATTGATGAGTTTAACTAAATTGGGTGATTTTGCTATTGGTGACAAACCAAAAGGAATGCCCAAACCAGTTAAATTCATCCTTGATAAATTTAGCAATGGACGAGAAGAAGACAAACTTGCAGGTTACATCAGCTTCTTAAAAATTGGTCCCAAACTTCTCAAATTTGTGCCAGTGCAAAAAGTACAAGACTTACGCAACTGGTTAATTATCTATGGTTATTGGAATGCTGGCGGTGCAGAAAACGTAGCCGCGTTATTTTGGATATTAGCAGAAAAATATTTAGATTTAAAAATAGGGGAAATTCCTGCGCTTATTGAAACTCCTAATATGGGATTGCTTCATCCCGATTATCAAGGTTTTTTTGAATCTCCCCGCGAGTATTTAAAGTGCTATGAGGACGCGATAAATTGCGTGACTACGAAACCTATAATAGGCATCTTACTTTATCGCAAACACGTTATTACGAAACAACCTTATATTCCGCAATTAATTCGCAGTTTTGAAGAAGCTGGTTTGATACCTTTACCAATTTTTATTAATGGCGTTGAAGGACACGTTGCCGTGCGCGATTGGATGACGAGCGACTATGAAACGCAGCAACGAAATAATGGTAAGATTGAAACTCCTTCACTCACAAACGAAGCCGTAAAAGTGGATGCGATCGTATCTACAATTGGCTTTCCTTTGGTGGGTGGTCCTGCTGGTTCAATGGAGGCTGGACGGCAGGTAGAAGTAGCAAAACGTATCCTTACTGCTAAGAATGTACCTTACATCGTCGCTGCACCATTGCTGATTCAAGATATTCACTCTTGGACACGCCAAGGTATCGGAGGCTTGCAAAGTGTCGTATTATATGCATTGCCAGAATTAGACGGCGCTATTGATACAATTCCCCTTGGTGGGTTGGTGGGAGAACAAATTTATCTGGTTCCCGAACGAGTGCAGAGATTAATTGGGAGAGTGAAAAGCTGGGTTGCGTTGCGACAAAAACCTGCATCACAGAGGAAAATAGCGATTATTTTGTATGGTTTTCCACCAGGGTACGGTGCAACAGGAACAGCTGCACTATTAAATGTACCGCGATCGCTTCTCAAATTCCTTCACGCACTGCAAAATCAAGGTTACGCTGTGGGCAATTTGCCTGAAGATGGAGAAGAGTTGATTCGTCAGGTGAAAGAAGCGGATGAAGTACTAACCCCTATCCCCACTACTGTCAACGCCAAAACTTTAGAAAAATGGTTGGGATACCTCCGCACATCTCGCATTGAAAAACAATGGAAATCTCTCACGGGTACGGGGATTAAAACTTACGGTGATGAGTTTAATATTGGCGGTATTCAGTTAGGAAATATTTGGATCGGTGTGCAACCACCTTTGGGAATACAAGGTGATCCGATGCGGTTAATGTTTGAACGAGATTTAACCCCACATCCTCAATATGCTGCTTTCTACAAATGGCTCCAAAATGACTTTCAAGCTGATGCTGTAGTGCATTTTGGAATGCACGGTACTGTAGAATGGTTGCCGGGATCACCGTTAGGAAATACGGGTTATTCTTGGTCGGATATTTTGTTAGGAAATTTGCCTAATCTATATATATATGCGGCGAATAATCCTTCAGAATCAATTTTGGCAAAGCGTCGCGGCTATGGTGTTTTAATTTCTCACAATGTCCCGCCCTATGGACGTGCAGGTTTATATAAGGAATTAATGTCTTTGCGGGATTTGATTTCTGAGTATCGGGAAGATTCTGAAAAGAATTATGCTTTGAAGGAAGTGATTTGTAAAAAGATTGTTGATACGGGTTTAGATGCAGATTGTCCGTTTGATGAGGCTAAACGCTTGGGGATTTCGTTTAGTCCGGAGAATGTGCGGCTGTTTAGCGGTCATGCTTTTAATGATTATTTGGTGAAGTTGTATGAGTATTTGCAAGTGTTAGAATGTCGGCTTTTTTCTTCGGGTTTGCATACTTTGGGGGAAGCGCCAAATGAGGAGGAAATGGCGGGGTATTTAGACGCTTATTTTGGAGAAAACGAACCGCGTTCGCGCAGCGTCTCCGAGAGGAGAAGAGGGGAAGGACACGAAGAGGAGGAGGAAATTAGAGGTTTGTTAATGCAATCTACGGATGAGTTGACGAATCTTTTGAGGGGGTTGAATGGTGAGTATATTATGCCTGCACCTGGTGGTGATTTGTTGCGGGATGGTTCTGGTGTGTTGCCTACGGGGAGGAATATTCATGCTTTAGATCCTTATAGAATGCCTTCTGCTGGTGCTTATGAAAGGGGACGAGAAATAGCTCAAAAAATTATTGCCCAGCATTTAGAAGAACACGGGAAATATCCGGAAACTGTAGCGGTGATGTTATGGGGTTTGGATGCAATTAAAACGAAGGGAGAATCTTTAGGTATTCTTTTGGAGTTGGTGGGTGCCGAACCTGTGAAGGAGGGGACGGGACGCATTGTTC
>JBPCQW010000027.1:0-8150 GCA_050997715.1 Hassallia sp. | reverse complement strand
ATTGTAGAGACGTTCCACCGGAACGTCTCTACGATTCATCCCACGGTTATGCAATGCTCAATTTTTAAGCGTCTCTACCGACAACTTGTGATTTGAGCGTGGTGATTTCACTAGTTAACTCTTGACGAGTTGAGGCTTTGAGTAAATAGCGGTAAACAAACCAGGCAGAGTATCCAATACCAATCAACTCAAAAGTAGGTGCCACTAAAGGAATATCATTTAAAGCATCTAATACTGCCAAGAGTATCTTGACGCTGACAATCGCTCCCAAAATTAAACCAATGCTAACTAGGGGCTGTTTATACTCATTGAAGAAGTTTCCCAAGTATTCGGGCAGTGTCGCTAAAAATCGCGAAACTTGTTCTCCGTATTGTCGCAATTGATCCTGAGTTTCAGCGGTGGGCTGGATTTTGGTTATGGTTCCTGTTTGATTGTTGATATCTGTCATAGTTGCTTCTGGGGACTTGGTTTCCTTGTATTCCGGTTCTTGCATTTGCGCTTCCATAATTTTTACAGTTGAGTGACTCTCATCCGGACAGTTACAACCAATCAGGACGACTGATTATAGAGTACAAAAAAGTTTTGGTTTGCTATCACCATAATTGCCTCTCTACCACTACTTCATCGACTACAAGGTAGAAACCCAGTAGGAGGATAAAGTTAGGTGGCAGCTTTGTTGAGTTCAAAGTCAGGATTCTAAGTTGATTGCGTGGAAATGTAACTCGAATCCATTTGAAGGCAGCGATCAAACATTCTGTAAGTTCAGAGCGATCGCCCTCAAATCAGTACAAATCATGCGAAAATCAGTCTACCTCTTACTTATACAAGTCTAAATGCCGATTTTACATGATATTAAAGCGAGTCGTAGCTGCGATCGTCAATTAACTCATTAGTATTAAGATTCAGGTATCAGAAAAATTTTTATATATTAACATAATCTTGACTTATATACGATTATGTAGTAAATGCTTCAGCGCTTTCAAAACTTGAGTGTATTCGACGAAATCAAGAATAGATACAGCCCTGATACATTTTTCGCACCAATCACAGCAAAAAAAACAGGCAGCTTTAAGAATAATGCTTGCAAACAGCAAGTAGAGACGTTCCACACAGAAACGTCTCTACTTACCCTCAAAAACCGCCAGCCAGTATTTTATTTTGAAATGCCAGCCAAATTCAACTTAGCGCCAATCGGGAATCTCTGCGTCTTCACCCCCGATACCGATGCCTGTATAAAATATGTCAGCATCAGTGATATTTAAATCGTTCATTGATGCTTGATACACATTAGAATCATGGATTGTCGCCTTAGTCAAATTTGCCGCATTCAGATTAGCTTGCTTAAAATTCACATTGGTGAGATAAGCCGAACTTAAGTTAGCACCACCCAAATTGGCACTAGTTAAATCAGCCCCTTCAAGATTCGCACCTTTGAGGTTAGCTCCTTCGAGATTTGCTTCTCTCAAGTCAGCACCAATCAAATGTGCCCCACTGAGGTTGGCTCCTGATAGATTGCACTTAACACATTCCCCAGTTGTAAGCAGTTTTTGTAAATCTTGCGGATTTTTAGCGTTAACTACATTAGCAAAAAATAGGGGACTAGCCAAGATTAAAGCTGCTAATAGCTTAAGTTTCATAATTTTTTCTCTTTGCAACATCAGTTGCATCCGTTCTGTTCCTCACAATTTCTATTATCTCACTAAATTCTTTGAGGATACAGATTGACTAGACAATTAATTTGTGATATCGGTCTGCTTTTGTAATGATACAGAAATGCGATAGATTCAATAGATAAAATTTTGATAAATACTGTTGCTTTTTCAGTTCCGGATGATTAGCTAACCTCAGGAAATTTATTTTGTTAAATATTTTTAAGATTATAAATTATTCGACATAATTTATATAAAAATAATCATGAGTATTTATTCCTAAGTAAAGAGACAGTTTATTGACTTAGTTTATGGTGTCAATAAAATTAGGTAGAGAGAAGAGAATTCTCTTCTACCAAAAGAAATTATCAGTTAATTCGTTCTTTAATATACAAAAAATCTCGCATATACTGATTAACTAACTCAGGCTGCTCTTGCTGCACCCAATGACTACAATTGGGAATGTATTTGATTTGAAAGTCTCTTACATAAGCTTCTGTTCCATAAGTTAGTTCCTTACCCAGCGCGGTATCTTTTTCTCCCCAAATCATTAAAGTTGGCACTTCTAAAATACCCCAATTTTCATTTAGCAATCTTTGCTGAAAAACGTTGCGGTAATAGTTTAACATTGCTGTTAAAGCACCGCGTTTGGCAGACGCATCTTTGTAAGCGTCAATATCAGCTTTGGTGAAAGCACTTGTATTAATTGCCATACCTTTAAAAGCAGTTTCAATTGGTTGATAATCTCCGCTTTGAATTAATAATTCGGGTATTAAAGGCAATTGGAAAAAGAAGATGTAAGAACTACGTAGCAACTGTTGAGGAGTGCGGAAACCTTGGGCAAATTTGGCGGGGTGAGGCAAATTGAGTATTATTAATTGCTCAAGCATTGCGGGATATTCGTAAGCGAAATTCCAGGCGATCGCACCTCCCCAATCATGTCCGACTAAAACACACTTTTCATATCCCAATCCTTGAATTACTCCTTTGACATCTTTGACAAATTCATCCATCACATAAGCTGATTGCTCACTCGGTTTGTCGCTATCATTGTAGCCGCGCAAATCAAGAGCAACTACTTTAAAATTTTTGGCAAATTCGGGTATTTGATGCCGCCAAGAGTACCAAAACTCAGGAAATCCATGCAACATTAACATCAAGGAACCTTCCCCCTGAGTGACGTAGTGCAGTTTAATTCCGTTAGTCGTGATGTGTTCGTGCTGCCAAGAATCTTTGATTACAGACATAATTAATTGAGGTTAAAGAAAATACTGGCTGGGAAAGTACAGATGTTTGAATCATAGTTTTGTATTGTGTGTAATTAACTCTATTGAAAGGCAGTCTTATTAAAGCACTATTTTCGTATTAGCATGACAAAATTCGCCCAAGGATAGATGCAAATCATAGGTAGAACTTGGTAGAAACATAAATATAATTTTCCCCAACTACCATGACACAACAGCTCACACACCATACTTCAATGTGGGTCGAGCGACTGGCGCGATTTGGCTATGCATCAAAAGGAGTAGTGTACGGTACTGTTGGGCTACTAGCAGCGCAGACAGCTTTTGGTACTGGTGGTAGAACAACTGATACTCAAGGCGCTCTCCAGACAATTGTCAATCAGCCATTCGGTAAATTTTTGCTTTCTTTAGTTGCGATCGGCTTGATTGGATTTGTAATTTGGCGTTTTGTACAGGCAATTAAAGACCCAGAAAACAAAGGCACTGATGCTAAAGGTTTGGCACAGCGAATTGGTTACGCAGCTAATGGTTTGATATATGCAAGTTTAGCTTTAACCGCTGTGAAACTCATCCTCGGTTCTGGCGGCGGTGGTAATAGTAATTCCACCGAAGATTCAACGGCGCGTTTACTTTCTCAGCCCTTTGGTCAATGGTTAGTTGGAACTGCGGCGGCGTTTGTTATCGGTTTAGGTTTTTATCAGTTTTATCAAGCTTTTAGCGGCAAATTTCGTAAAGAACTTAATTTAACTGAGTTAAGCAATAATCAACGCCAGTGGGTAATGGCAATTTGCAGATTTGGTTTAGCGGCACGGGGTATAGTATTCTGCATTATCGGCTGGTTTCTAATTCGTGCCGCAAGCCAGTCCGACGCAAGTGCAGCCGGAGGTTTAGATGAAGCATTACAAACGCTAGCGCAACAACCAAGCGGATCTTGGCTTTTGGGTATTGTGGCGTTGGGCTTGGTAGCTTATGGTATTTACATGGTCATACAGGCGCGGTATCGTCAGTTAGTCACGCCTTAATACGATTTTTGATTGTGAAATTTTTATCCGAAAAAAGTTACAAAAAATCAATGTTGTTAACCTGAAGTTAAATGGTATAAAGGGTGCGGTGCTGAGAATTTTGGTATTTTAGAAATGACAATAATTGAAACGCGGGGCGTTTGGCTTACTACTACTGGTAGTGAGGTTTTCAAGTCAAGGGAACACATTGCGGAAGCGATGGATTTTCTCGCCCAAACGGGATTTAATGTAGTATTTCCGGTGGTTTGGACTAAGGCGCTGACGCTGTATCCTAGTAAAGTGATGCAGCAGACTTTTGGTGTGGAAATTGACCCGCTTTTTGTCGGTCGCGACCCTTTAGCAGAAGTGATTGCAGAAGCACGTCGGGTTGGGCTAAAAGTCATTCCTTGGTTTGAATACGGCTTTGCCAGTTCCTACAATTTGAATGGGGGGATGTTGCTGGCAAAAAAACCTGAATGGGCTGCACGCGATCGCGATGGCAATTTAGTCAATAAAAACGGCTTTGAGTGGCTCAATTCCCTTGACCCCCAAGTGCAAAATTTTATGTTGAATTTGGTTTTGGAAGTTGTCAAGAATTATGATGTTGATGGTGTTCAAGGAGACGATCGCCTGCCAGCTTTGCCTTCTGAAGCAGGTTACGACCAATTAACTGTGGAACGCTATCAACAGCAATTTCGGAAAAATCCGCCACGAAACCCTCAGGAGAAGCAATGGTTGCAATGGCGAGCAGATATTCTCACCGACTTTTTAGCACGTCTTCATCAACAAGTCAAAGCGGTAAATCCCAACCTTTTAGTATCAATGGCTCCAAATATTCATGATTGGGCATTGAAGGAATATCTGCAAGACTCTCCCAAATGGCTAGAGCAGAAAATAGTAGATACAATCCACCCGCAGGTTTATCGCCGTGATTTCCCAAGTTACAAATCTATTATCGATCAGTTGGTAAAAAAGGAATTTGCAGTGATGTCCCCAAAGTTAGCACCGGGGATTCTGCTTAAGCTAGGAAATTACTCGATAAGTCCAGAGTATCTCATGCAGGCGATCGAGTACAACCGCGATCGCGGTATTTCTGGAGAGGTATTCTTTTTTTATGAAGGTTTGCGAGACAATAACAACGCCCTCGCTAAGGTATTGCAAAATAATGCTTATACTCAAAATGCCTCATTTCCCTCTTTGTCGAATTTGAGTGCAGATAATGTTAGCAACAGCAAGTCATCTGCAAATTGGCAGAATTTTCTTAAGTTTTGGAGAAATATTTCGTAGTTAGCGGCTCTAGCACTCGTAACAAGAATAATCTATAGGGCTGAAGCCCTAACTACTAAATATGTGATGATTACTTGAAATTTGATGCTATCACTTTATCGGCAGTCAAGTTAAATTTGTCTTGGTATTTAAACACATAGGTTACAGTATCAGTTTCCTGAATTTTTCCGTTTTGAAGGATTCTTACATTCCCAGTCAAAACAACTTTGCGTTCTTTAGGGAATACTTCAGCTTTATCTGCTGTGGCATTAATCTTCGCTGCTTTGAAATCGAACTTAACATTACCTTGCCAAATATACACATCCGCAACTGCCTGAGTTGTTTGGTTGGGTGTGGTCGCTGATGGCTCGTCTAGCTGTTGAGCGCTAGCACTGTTTATGAGCAGAGAAAGTGAAGTTAGAGTGGTTAAAGTTGCCGGCAGTAAAAAAGACAAAACAATACGCCGAATAGATAGGGAAGTCATAGTTAAATCTGGAAAACACTGTTTTTTAATTTGTCTGCTGTGAATTTATCACAAATCGGTAACTATATAAATGTAACTAAAGTTATATGTATAAATTGTTTTTATGATTATCTATTTTATCATTATATTTACAGTGTTAATTTTCCGCATTTTTGTAGGTTATGTGAGCAAATTTAGGGAGCGATCGCATGAAATATCAATATCAGGTGCAAGACGTAATCAAGACTCTCAAACACGATTTACCAACGCTTTTTCAGCAGGATATTTCCTACGATATCTATAGCCAGGATATCTATTTTCGCGACCCAGTAAATAAATTTAAAGGCAAATTCAACTATCGCATCATCTTTTGGACTTTGCGATTTCACGCTAAATTATTTTTTACGCAGATTTATTTCGACCTGCATGAGGTGCATCAACAAGCTGAAGATACTATTTTGGCAAAGTGGACGGTTCGCGGGATTCTGCGTGTTCCTTGGAAAGCGCATATATTTTTCAATGGCTACTCTACTTACAAACTGAACTCAGATAATCTCATATATGAGCATATCGATACCTGGGATCGCAAGCCTAGTGAGATTTTGAGCCAGTTTGTCCGCAAAGGATAAAGCAGGAAACCGAATTATTTTCATCTTAGTTAACTTTTGCGTACTTTCAGGTTTTGGCAAAATATATATCTTAAGATTGTCTTTAGATTCTGCAAAGCAATGTTATGCTATTCACCAGAGAACAAGCTGTAGCAGTGGGGATATATCCGATGAGTTCTTCGATATTACGTCAGATTTGGCTTGTGATTGAGGAAACCCAGACAAATATTCTTTTGGGATTCAATGATGCGGAACTAACTCAGCAGTTACTAAGGCAGTTGGAAAACAAGAAATTCCTCACAAGTGAAGAAACCAGCGCCATAAGTACTTACATTAGTTCTAGAGTTCCGTTAATTCGTGATTTAGCTCTAGCACGCATGGGATAGAATGATTTACGTCTATTCGACTTGCAACATTTGCACCTTTTAGTAGGCGATCGCTACAGTCAACTTGCAAGCCTTCACAAAGAAACCGTGAAAGCACAGCAGCTTGATTCGTACAAGTATGAATTTCATCACTGCTTCTATTGACGCTTCAAACAAAAGCCGTTGTCCTGGAAAAACTACACGCTCAAAGTCCCAATTGGGGACATTTGAGATTTTAGCGACCTGGATTTGGCTAGTGACTTAATGTAGTAGCAAATAATTAACTGAGAACTATAAACAGGCGATGAATTCAGCATTTTAACCACAATAATATGAGCTAGATGATCTAATTGGGAAAAATCAGATTAAATCTTAGCTAGTACAACAGGTGCAGAAAACTGTAATGCGCGGAAATTCTCATCTTTGTTTCTGATTCTGCCTTCCTGCACTAGCGGCTTTGATTAGCAAGAGAAATTCCCAATATTACTAACAAATAGTACGATCTATTCTATAACGACAAATCCAACTCTTGTATCAAAAGATATAGATGTATTTGATGTATTTGTCGTTTGTTCATATAAGTTATTTTCCGAAAATATTAATAAAACTAGATTTTCTTAATTATTTATTTAGAATTTGTTATATAAAAATCGCCGCTCAAGTTTTAATTATTCTTGCCAAGTTAATGCGATACGCATACGCTGCTGCATTTGATAACGCGATCGCTCCTGACTTCGCTCAAGATATGATAGGCTGTTGCCAAGAGCTTGAGGACGATTTGCAATCTCACACGCAAGACTTTTAGGAAACGTTGAGATGATAACTTAATGCACATCATCAGTCGTAAAAAGCTACGAAATTTTTGTAAACAACATGCTGATTGCTGTGATGCGCTCGATGACTGGTACATAATTGCGAGTAAAGCAAACTGGGGTAATTTGGTAGAAGTTCAAGCAGTTTATCCTTAAGCTGAAGCGGTTAGCAATTTTACAGTTTTTAATATTAAAGGTAACAAATATCGCTTAATTGCTAGTATCAGCTATGAAAAGCAGGTCATCTACGTTAAATATGTTTTGACTCATGCTGAATATGACAAAAATAACTGGAAAAATGACCCTTACTATTAACCCAGAAATTTACAGTCAACTACTATCTAAGTACCAACCTCGGATTATTAAGACTGAAGAGGAAAACGATAAATTCTTAGAAATTGTTGAAGAACTACTTTCTCGTCCTAATATCACTCCTGAAGAAGATACTTTGTTGGAATTATTTGTCAAACTGATTGAAGATTTTGAAGGGAAACATTATTATTTAAACGCTTCAACACCATATTCAAGATTATTGCATTTGATGGAGGATCGAAGTTTGTCAAAAACTGATTTAGTACAAATTTTTGGTTCGAGTCAGATTGTTGATAGAATCATTAATGGTGAATTAGAAATTACTCAAAAACAAGCTGAAGCCTTGGGAAACTTTTTTCACGTTGATGCGAGTTTGTTTATTTGAGATTAAAAGTTGTACGCTAGCGTTACACAAGCGATCGCTTTAAAA
>JBPCQW010000020.1:0-13673 GCA_050997715.1 Hassallia sp. | reverse complement strand
CCGCTACAGCAGCAGTCCGCAATGCGGACCAAATTCTCCAACTGCGAAATGCCCCAGGTGTAGGCATTGTTGCTCCGACCAGCGGTCCTGTTCCTGGAAAAGAAGGCAAACCACCAGCAATGGTAGTGAACGTTACAGGTATGCAGTATGCGTTCATTTTTACCTATCCAGAAACTGGTATTACCACCAGTGAACTGCACGTTCCCATCGGACGCGAAGTGCAACTCAGCATGTCAGCAAACGATGTAATTCACGCTTTCTGGGTGCCAGAGTTTCGCCTCAAGCAAGATATAATTCCCGGTCGGCAAAGTGAAATTCGCTTTACACCGAAAAAAGCCGGTGATTATGACCTTATCTGTGCTGAACTTTGCGGTCCATACCACGGTGCCATGAGAACACAAGTTATTGTGGAAAAGCAGGAAGCCTTTGATAACTGGATGCAAGAGCAGCTAGTTGCCAGCACCCAAACGCTAAATCAAGCCGTTGCTGTTAACCCCACAGATATATCCCCAGATAAATTTCTCGCTCCTTACACCAAGGACATGGGAATTCAGCCAGAACTACTTCATCAAATTCACCATTAGTCAATAATCAATAGTCAAGAGTCAATGGTCAATAGTCAAGAGTCAAGAGTCAATAGTTAAGAATTTTGGACTTTGGACTTTGGACTTTGGACTTTGGACTCTGGACTCTGGACTTTGGACTCTGGACTTTGGACTTTGGACTCTGGACTTTGGACTTTTATGACACAAGCACAGTTGCAGGAAACTGCGAATACCCCTGCCCTCAGTGAGGAACCAGGGATCAGAAAATGGCAAGACTACTTCGGCTTTAACACCGACCATAAGGTAATTGGGATTCAATACCTAGTTACTACGTTCGTTTTTTACTGTATTGGTGGGGTAATGGCTGACTTAGTTCGCACGGAACTGCGAACGCCAGAAGTCGATTTTGTCACGCCAGAAGTTTACAACAGTTTGTTTACGCTGCACGCCACAATCATGATTTTCTTGTGGATTGTACCAGCGGGTGCGGGGTTTGCAAACTTCTTGATCCCCTTGATGATTGGGGCAAAAGATATGGCATTCCCTCGCTTGAATGCTGTCGCTTTTTGGATGATTCCGCCAGCTGGTATATTGCTAATCAGCAGTTTAGTGGTAGGGGATGCACCAGATGCCGGTTGGACTTCCTACCCTCCCTTGAGCTTGGTAACAGGTCAAGTGGGTGAGGGAATATGGATTATGAGCGTCCTTTTGCTGGGGACATCTTCGATTTTGGGGGCAATTAATTTCCTTGTCACCCTGCTGAAGATGCGTATCCCTGGCATGGGTTTCAATCAAATGCCCTTGTTCTGCTGGGCAATGTTTTCTACTTCAGCACTGACTTTGGTATCAACACCAGTCCTAGCAGCCGGTTTAATTTTGTTGTCTTTTGACTTAATTGCCGGAACGACATTTTTTAACCCGACTGGTGGTGGCGATCCGGTTGTGTACCAGCATATGTTCTGGTTTTACTCCCACCCAGCGGTTTACATCATGATTTTGCCCTTTTTTGGGGCGATTTCTGAGGTGATCCCAGTTAATTCCCGCAAGCCGGTTTTTGGATATAAAGCGATCGCCTACTCCAGTCTCGCCATCAGCTTCTTGGGACTAATCGTCTGGGCGCATCACATGTTCACCAGCGGTATTCCCGGTTGGTTGCGGATGTTCTTCATGATCACCACCATGATTATCGCCGTACCCACTGGTATTAAAATTTTCAGTTGGTTGGCGACAATGTGGGGTGGTAAAATCCGCTTTACTACCGCCATGTTGTTTGCAATGGGCTTTGTCGGCACCTTTGTAATTGGCGGGATCAGTGGCGTAATGTTGGCGGCAGTGCCTTTTGATATTCACGTCCACGACACCTATTTTGTCGTCGCACACTTGCATTATGTCCTGTTTGGTGGTAGTGTTCTCGGCATTTATTCCGCGATTTACCACTGGTTCCCGAAAATGACGGGACGAATGTTGAACGAATTTTGGGGTAAGGTTCACTTTGCCTTAACTATCGTCGGTCTAAATATGGCATTCTTACCCATGCACAAGCTGGGAATGATGGGCATGAACCGACGTGTTGCCCAGTATGACCCCAAATTTACGACTTTGAATGAAATCTGCACCTACGGTGCTTATATACTGGCGATTTCCACATTCCCCTTCATCATCAATGCGATTTGGAGTTGGATGTATGGTCCCAAAGCAGGTAACAATCCTTGGGACGCACTTACCTTAGAGTGGATGACAACCTCACCGCCAGCAATTGAGAATTTTGACAAACTCCCAGTATTGGCTACCGGACCCTACGACTACGGTTTGGAAAAAGCCAAAGAAGGTGTACCCCTAGACGATCCCAACCCAGTTTTGTCTGGCGGTCCTAACTCAGTGTTACGTGCCAAACCAGATCCAACGGTTGCGGCAAATCCCGAAGACCGCAAATAAAGGATGAAGGCTCAAGGATGAAGTAGGAAAAATAATACTTCATCCTCTATCCTTCTCCTTTGGAGACGCTACGCGAACATACTTCATCCTTAATACTTTATCTTTTAGAAGATTCATGCAAAGTCAAACTATTGACCCAGCTAAAACTGCTCTTAATCATCACCACGCTGCGACAACAGAGGCTCATCACGAAGAACATCCAGACCATCGTATATTTGGTCTAATTGTCTTCCTCGTCGCTGAGGGCATGATTTTTATCGGACTGTTTGGAGCTTATCTGGCTTTCCGTGCTACTTTACCTGTGTGGCCACCAGAAGGCACGCCAGAATTAGAATTGTTGCTCCCTGGAGTCAACACTGTGAATCTGATTGCTAGCAGTTTTGTCATGCACAATGCTGACACCGCGATTAAAAAGAACGATGCGCGGGGTATGCGAATTTGGTTAGGAATAACTGCGGCAATGGGTATTACTTTCTTACTTGGGCAGGTATATGAATATACCCATCTTGAATTTGGTTTAACTACCAATTTGTTTGCCAGTGCATTTTACGTCTTAACTGGCTTCCACGGATTGCACGTTACCATCGGCGTTGTCGCGATTCTTGCGGTATTGTGGCGATCGCGCACCAAGGATCACTACAATAGCGAAAAGCACTTTGGCATCGAAGCCGCCGAAATTTACTGGCACTTCGTTGACGTGATTTGGATTATCCTCTTCGGATTGATATATCTGCTTTAAGTATCAATTTTTTCTCAATGCTATGAGTGAAAAACCCCCTGTTCAGGGGGTTTTTTATTTATTTAAAGCTTTATCAATTTCAGTAAATTTTTTGCTTATACGCAATTGCAATCTGATTGGTAGTACTCAGTCCGAAGCGACGTTCGCGTAGCGTCTCCGACACGAGAAGGAAGCAATCTCATGGACAAAGACATGAAAAATTCAGTATTGACTATAAGTACCAAAAAAGGTACATAAGTAATATTATCAGGTCTGACTAGTTTAAACAGATTTGATGGATTTATAAAAAAATCTCAAAAAACTCCTAAACAAGAGTTGAATTTAGCGAAGGAGCGGAAATTAGAGGTGAAAGGATGAACAACAACTTACATATTGGTTCGTCTCTTGATGATTTTTTAGAAGATGAAGGCATACTTGAAGAGATTAATTTAATTGCCATCAAGCGAGTTATAGCTTGGCAAATTAAACATGCGATGGAAGAGAAAAAGCTAACTAAGTCAGAGATGGCGAAACAGATGAAAACTAGCAGGTCATCTCTTGACAGACTTTTAGATCCAAACAACACATCCGTAACCTTAGACACTATTGATCGTGCAGCAAAAATTATTGGTAAGCGAGTACGTTTTGAATTAGTAGATGTAGCTTAAAACGCCAAAATTAAAACTAAAGCACCCTTACAAGTTTTATACACGGGTGCTTTTTTATTAAACTGAGCGCTAGCACTCTTTCCAAAAACCAGATGTAATAAATAGAAATAATCCAACTATCTAGCTATCTAGGATATTTCCCAAACTGTTTTTCTAGTTGTTCTACTAGGTCTTGGTCAGATAATACCCAAAGTATTTTACAACCATTATAAACAGATGGTACAGCATCAATCTCGTCACAACCGTGTTCAATAGCCATTTGAGATGGCGGAGTTATTATAAAACTATATTCAACAGTCTTAACTGTATCATTAGGTTTTGGTCTACTTGTTAAACGCTCACTATATGGACGTTCATCATCATAATGTGAACCACGAACCCAGCCATTAGGAGTTAAATGATATTCTGTCCATTCTTCAGCACGCTTAGGCATATTATTTTTAGCTTTTTAATTTTTTAAAACTTCCTTTCAACTTAACTGATAGTTGGCTTTACTTCCTGCATAAAAAAGAGTACCCGATATTTTTATTATTTTGGCTGTATGCGAGTCCACTTAACAATAACCGGGTAATATATAACCTATAATATTTACTCTTTTAGTTTTTGGACTAATTTTTCAATAAATTTCGTTTCTTCTGATGAAACTTTTTGTAATACTTTCTTATCACCATTGACAATTATAAAATATAATCCTAGCAAATTTTCAATCGCAACACAGTCATCAGATTTTATCTTAATAGCTTTAATGTAAGAAGATATAGCTTCATTATATTTACCTATCATTTGAAGTGCAGAAGCTCTTGTATTCCATGCTTGATAGTAGTTAGGCAAAATCTCGATAGCTTTATCAGTGGATTTTATGACTTCGAGATACTGTTTTAAGTTCATTAGTGAAATAGCACGATTAAACCATGCTGTAGCTAAATTAGGGTTAATAGCTAAAACTTTGTCAAAGCAATTAATTGCAGCATTATAATTGCCAATATCATCTAAAATGTTGCCTTTAGCTAGCCATGCATCAATAAAATTGTTCTCTAGTTTAATAGCTCTGTCTAAAGCTAAAATAGCCTCTTTTATTCGTCCATTTTGAATTAATGATATTGCGCTTTTATATGTTGTTACAGCTTCAGCATTCATTAGTCAAAACCTGTATGTTAAAACGATTACGTATTTGCAGACACAAGTTTAACTTGTACTTTAATTAACTTTATAGAGTAAAAATACTGAAATTTACTTCTAAGTATTTTTGCTGTATACAAATCAACGAGGCTTCAATCAGTTAAATTCTGGTAGGCTACTGTTGGCATATTTTCAGGAGTTGCAACTTGCCTACCCAAAAACAATCCAATACAGCAATATTCCTCTGTCAGTTGCTTTCCAATTTATACCAGCCAATCCAGATATTCCGTTATGACCAAACACTGAAAACGCTCTACATTCAGGCTGGAGCAGGTGATGAAATTGCGCTCATAATAAAAGAAAATGGAGATTGGGATTTTGTTTTATGACACAGAACCTACACCAAATGACAAATAATGCTCTGAAACAATATCTTTCAGAACATAGAAATGATGAGAAAGCATTCCGGGCAGCGTTGGAAGTACTAATCAGTCGTCGCGATCCAAATGCCAACTATCAGCCTTATCCTTTCGACCTAGCCGATCCTGAAGGTGAGGTGGAAGCAATCTTAAAACAGAAGATAAATCAAGCTGAGTAGATTCGGTCTAAGACATATTCTAATTTACTGACCTCGCCAAAGTTTAACTTTCTTATCAAAACCACCGCTAGCCAGCATTTTTCCATCCGGACTAAAAGCGATCGCACTCACCCAATCTGAATGTCCGTTTGACTGGCTTCCACGGATTGCAGGTTACTATCGGTGTTGTGGCGATTCTTGCGGTATTGTGGCGATCGCGCACCAAGGATCACTACAATAGCGAAAAGCACTTTGGCATCGAAGCCGCCGAAATTTACTGGCACTTCGTTGACGTGATTTGGATTATCCTTTTCGGATTGATATACCTACTTTAAGTATCAATTTTTTCTCGTCACAATGAATGAAAAACCCCCTGTTATAGGGGGTTTTTTATTTAAAGCTTTATCAACACGACTTACGCACGAGTCACAAATAACGTTCGCCCTTGGCGTTGCCTCTCGAAGAGAAGGCTACCGCAGAGAACGTACAGAAGCCAGCGCCGTGCGGGGGTTCCCCCCGACGACTGGCGCGACACGGAGAAATGAGAGTTTGAGAGGTCTAACAGCGTAAGTCCTAATCAAGTTCAGTAAACATGGATTTATAAAAAAATCTCAAAAAACTCCTAAGCAAGAGTTGAATTTAGCGAAGGAGCGGAAATTAAAGGTGAAAGGAGCAGCAAAACTCCACAAAAGTTTTCAGAAATTGTAATCTTTTCTCTTGACTCTCTAGTCAACTGGAGAGTTTATGCTATGAACAGTTTCGTACAGGTTGAATTCATGGTAATAACTAATCAGATTAAAAGACTCTCTCTAGCAGCAGTTGCAGCACTCGCTCTTACCACAGTTACTGGTTTAGCAGTTTTGGCGGCAACCCCTTGTGCTACTCCTACTCCCGACTGTCCACAGATAAATTGTGACAGATAGCTTGTCCTTAATTTATGTAAATTCCTTTACATAAATTAAGTAACAGAAAGGCACTAACTCAATTTTGGATTAGTGCCTTTTGCTTTTGGATGTTTTCCTAGTAAATCCTCACCCCAGTCAATCCATACAATATTTGATTATATTGAAGTCATCAGTCAAGCGATCGCTCCCTGGCACTGGGTGTTTTTGTGAATTGAACGACGATCGGTATCACGGCATTGGGGTCAACAGGTTTTGCAATGTGAGCTTGAAATCCAGCAGCGATCGCCGGAACAAGTCTTGCTGGCTCCAGCGCTCGAATTTGTTGGATCAGCGCATATCCATCTATTTCTGGCATTCCAATATCACTCACAACCAGATCGAAAACAGACTGCTCGATCGCTTGCAGTGCCTCGATTGCCGATGCAACAGGAGTGACGATTGCACCCGCTTGCTCTAGAACGAACGTAATAAAGTCTCGTGAGTCTGCATCGTCATCCACAAGCTGTTTAGCACTGTAGCCCAACAGTCGCTCTGCAACCAAATCGCAGGACTGGATTATTCCGTCTGCCAACTGGAAGACCATACCAGTCTCATTTTCAACGCCAATTGACCGCCCATTATTAAGAGCGTTTTTTGCCGTTTGAAACATTAGGAATTTCTCGTCCTGCATTGCACCACACCTTTGTCCTAAAGCCTGCTAAATTTCTGCCTCCTGCCTCCTGCCTTCTTCACTTTACTGACTGCGCCAAAGTTTAACTTTCTTATCAAAACCACCGCTAGCGAGCATTTGACCATCAGGACTAAAAGCGATCACACTCACCCAATCTGAATGTCCGTAAAGTGTCTTTATTAACTCGCCTGTAGTCAAATTCCACACTTTAATACCATCTCTACCAGCACTAGCCAGAGTTTGCCCATCTGGATTGATGGCGATCGCATTCACCCAGTTATCATGTCCTGTGAGAGTTTTCGCGAGTTCTCCACTGTTCAAATTCCAAAGTTTAATCGTGCGATCGCGGCTACCACTAACTAAAGTTTTCCCGTCTGGTGTAAAAGCTACCGCGCTGACTGTATTAGAATGCGCTGGAAATCCACGGATTAACTTCCCAGTACTCAAATCCCACAGTTTAATTACACCTTTATTATCGCCGCTAGCAAGGGTCTGACCATCAGGACTTATCGCCAGCGTATAAATCGCATTATCAAAGCGTACCAGAGTCGCTAGGGGGCGCTGCTGTAACAAATCCCACATGCGAATCCCGTCTAAAGCACCGCTAACAAGAACCTTACTATCAGGCGACACCGCTAAAGACAATATATTACTGCTATGCCCGACAAAAGAGCGGGTAAAGTAATTCCTTTTCAGATTCCAAAGATTAATAGTGTTGTCAGCACCAGAACTGACTAAGGTTTTACCATCCGGTGAAATCAGCAAAGATTCCACAGCTGTTTTGTGCGCTTTGCGGATAGTCCCCACCCTTTTTCCAGTCTTAGTATTCCACAAACGAATTACACCTTCATTTTCACCACCACCACTCACCAGAACTTTGCTATCTGGACTGAAGGCTAAAGATTTAATCGTTCCTGCGTGTCCGGTAAAAGTGTAAACCAACTGTGGATTGGCAAAGCCTTGAGGAGCTTGGGATGGTATTACTTCAACAGCAGCATCAGCCGCACGAACATAAAACCCTTCCCAAAACGTCACAGGAAGGGCAACAGCTGTAGCAAATGCCACGATAATATACGGGTGCAAGAAAATACCGCCCCTACCTTTTCCCTTACTCCTCACTCTTTTTCCTCACTTTTTTAATAGGCGCGTTAATTAATTTTTCCGGCGTTATAAATTAGAAGTTACGAATTATACTTTTAACTTTCGTACAGACGTTCCGGCGGAACGTCTCTATCTAAGTACAGACGTTCCGGCGGAACGTCTCTACAACTCCTAACTTCTTACATCGGTGGTTTTTTCTTAGAAACGGTTAGCAGGGGTAAAGCAGAAGTAGACGAACGAGAGGGCAAATAATGTTGCACCACAGGCTCTTCTGGTAAAGGGCGACTCTGCTGGATGCGCCACCACCGCCATGCTAGGGTTATGCCAGCAGTTCCCAAACCAAAAGCCAACAACGACCAGCTATCGTCAAATCCACCAATCAGTGCCTCGACAATGCCCATAGTAATCAATGCACTGATTAATGGTTCTTTACGATACGTTGACTTCAAAAAACGAGGTAATACAGCATTCATCTTTTGCTTATTGGTTCCTGTTCACAAGATATGCGTAAATTTATTGAGAATACCTCACCCGAAGAAGGCACTTTTAATCAGAGCTACTAAGAGATTATAATTATCTATATAGTAGGGGAAAGAAGTGTAGAAATTAACAAGAATTGCATATGGTTGCAAGTTTAGGATAACACTTACACTCAAAGGGTGTGCTGTGCCGTTGAGTAGCCTTAAACGATTTGTGGCGCGAGGTATGCAATTAAGTTATTGAAATTTTAACCACCTGATAACAATTGATTAAAATTTCAATAACTTACGCTTACAACTTTTAACAATTCAGCAAGCAAAACTAATGGTAAAGCTTGTGCGATCGCAGCTCTATCTTAGACCGAGCCATGATAGCACTCCTTGGTTAGTGAAGCACTCAATCGCCACCATCAACATGAAACCAATCATGGCAGCTCGACCATTCAAGCGTTCAGCATATTCATTAAAGCCGAATTTCGGCTCTTCTAGTTTGGGCGTAACGGTCGGTTCTGGTTGTGTCATCATAGAGAACTCCTATTTTAGGCAAACTGAACTTGACATTGATTAAGTCGGAACTTCGGATTTGGAACGGCATTTAAGCACTAAATGCCAAAAATTCGGAAAAATTTCCGCATTATTGCCATTGCGTAACATTTTTTAATAATTATTTATATATTCTAAGAATATTGGTGCAATAGTCAAGGGCAATTCAAGCATCGGGCAGATGAGGATAACACAGCTAGGGCAATAAATAATTAGCTATCTCTAATACGGAAGTAGCAACCTAGAAACTGGCAGGCTAAAGTTAAACAAAAAATAAATCAGAGGCAATAAATGGAAATCGGCGTTCCCAAAGAAAGTAAAGATCAAGAGTTTCGGGTAGGGTTGAGTCCTTCAAGCGTGCGCGTGTTGCGGGAAAATGGTCACAACATTTTCGTAGAAACACACGCTGGTACTGGTGCTGGATTTTCAGATGATGATTATAAAAGCGCTGGAGGAGAAATTGTCTCTACACCTGATGCTGCTTGGAATCGGGATTTAATTGTCAAGGTGAAAGAACCACTGACATCAGAATATAAATTTTTACAAAAAGGGCAGTTACTGTTTACTTATTTACATTTAGCAGCCGATCGCAAATTGACCGAGCATTTAATAGATTGTGGCACATGTGCGATCGCCTACGAAACTGTAGAACAACCTGGTGCAAACAAATTACCTTTGCTCTCTCCCATGAGCATCATTGCCGGTCGTTTATCAGTACAATTTGGTGCCAGGTTCCTCGAACGTCAGCAAGGTGGTAGAGGTGTGCTTTTGGGTGGTGTTCCCGGCGTCAAACCAGGTAAAGTAGTAATTTTAGGCGGTGGTGTCGTTGGCACAGAAGCCGCGAAAATTGCTGTAGGTATGGGTGCCTCTGTCCAGATTTTGGATGTTAATGTTGAGCGTTTATCTTACCTAGAAACTTTATTTGGCTCTAGAGTCGAACTCATCTATAGTAACTCTGCCCACATTGAAACCGCAGTCCAAGAAGCCGACTTGCTCATTGGTGCAGTTTTAATTCCCGGACGTAGGGCACCAATTTTAGTCAAGCGTGACTTAGTTAAACAAATGCGTCCTGGTTCTGTAATTATCGATGTTGCCGTCGATCAAGGTGGTTGCGTAGAAACTTTACATCCTACATCCCACACCAGTCCGATATATCTCGAAGAAGATGTGGTGCATTATGGCGTTCCCAATATGCCAGGGGCAGTACCTTGGACAGCAACTCAAGCTTTGAATAACAGTACTTTACCATACGTTGTCGAGTTAGCAAATCTCGGAACTAAAGCCTTAGAAATTAACCCAGCATTAGCCAAAGGTGTAAATGTACAAAATCATCGCTTAGTCCATCCTGCGGTGCAGTCAGTTTTTCCTGACTTAGTAAATTAGTTTTTCACGACACTTTGCTAATTTATGTCTACGTAAAATCACGACTGATAAGTAGTCTGAATGTATCAACGATGTAAATATCTAAATCCACATTAAGGCTTAAACATTGAACGTGAAGTCCTGTTTGCTTGACAACACTAAAAATTAGTAAATTGGGCTAGATACCATACTTGTATAGGACTTACGCATCAAGCGGAATTTTATCCGCCGCGTAAGTCCTATTTTTATTTGGCAACTGTTTTAATAAGTATTTATTTATTTGTCAATAGAATTAATCAAAACTTTAGGCTCGAATCTTTTACTTTGTATTTCTTTTATAAAGAACAAAAAAGAACATTAGGTATGCTTTAAATAAAGATTACTTAAAGCACATAAATCATAGCTATAATAAACAGACAATCACAACAAATGTATCTAAAATTTGTTTTTGTCCGAGAAACGAAAAATATATTATGGGTCTACCAAAAGAAGTTTTTGGCGGTAATTTTAAGCCAAATTTAGATAAACAAAAGAAGGGAGGTGTCGAATCTTTAGCGCAGCAATGGGCTAAAAAGTATTTGCAAAACCTGCAAATTGATGGAGACGATAAACAAACCACTGATACGGTGAGTTTAAAAGAAGCTGTCTCGCAAACAGGACGAGAAAAAACAGCTTACAAATTAATAGAATCTCTACGCAGCGTTAGTGCAAAAGCTTGGAACAAAACTGAGGCACTTTTAGCAGCCGAAGTCAAACGCCATAACATTAAACCCAATTTGATTAATACGAAGGAAATTGCGGCTGATTCTTTTAATATTTACCAAACCGCTTTAAATGTATACACCAAACAAGCACCATTGCGGCAACTATCTACGGTAATAAAACTGGCTCATGAAGATGAGTTGCTTTATAAAAAGGCGCTAGAAATTTATACTGAACAAGTACCACCTAGCCAGTTAGCCTCGGCAATTAGCGCAAACGTTGGAGTGATGCGACGCAAATATACCAAAGAGGATCCGAGAGTTATTGGCTTTGTGAATATGCAATTTCATTACACTAGCCAGATGCTTCTAGAACCACTGTCTCCTATAGAGCGATGTCTGACGACAAGCCGCTACGCGTCTACGCTTGTTGGTGCATACTTTAAAGTCATTGACGATCACTTGTATATGCCACTGCAACGCGCTTATGCAGCAGCGGCTAAACATGATTATGATTCTCATGCCTTGTCAGCAGTACAACAACTATTAACCGCTAGCACACAAATTGCCCAAAATGTGTTCCAAAAGATAGTAGAAATCTATCCAAATTATCGTTCTTACACAGGTTTGTTGAGTGACTCTGTGGTGAAAACTTCTAGTATTCGAGATATAGAAATGTTTCAAGTCTACCTTTGGGTATGTGCTTTAGAAGGAGATATATCCAAAGGTTCAACAAGAGTTATTTCCATTGTGTGTCATGCTTTATCCCACATTAAAAGTGCAGTGGGAACTTATTTGCCAAATGCTGCACTTGTTGGGACAGCAAATTCGCTCTAGCTTGACTCCCAAACTTGCCGACACCTTAATGCCATATTTTCAGATTATGTGGCAGATGTTGTCTCCAGAAGTGTTTGGTGAACTCGATTTGGATAGAAAATCAGACAATGTTGATGACGAATTTTGGCAAGCGTTATTTAGCTAACAGAAGGTATCTCAACTTAATCTATAAAATTTTACATTATGGCTTAAGTCATTGTGTCACTGACTGCATTTCATTTTCCAGCTAGTGTGCGCTCTGCGTCCTGTCACAACAGCAACAATTAAATTTTCATTTTTATTATTTTATTAGAAAATGAGGAATTTTATGAGAAAACCAGGATTTTTCTTCATAGTGACGCTGCTTGTTTCCTGACAATAACTCTGATATTGTTATCACTTTCATCTCTGAGTTAGATTCTTTTGATGATGTTAATATACTGCAAAGAACATGATAATGACTAATAAAAAGTGGGCTGTAAAACGTATTACTGTAAATCTTGCAACACAAGAAGCAGAAAAACTAGAAAAATATTGTCAGCAGACAGGTAGACCAGCAACTGATGTAATTCGAGAATTGATCCGAGGGTTGCAAGTTTCTGACGATACCAACGGGACAAAAACTTGAAGACAAGGAAGGGGGACAAGGGGACTAATGACTCTTAACTGAATACGAGTAGCAAATTCCGGCACCAACCCAGTTACAATCTGTAAAGAAGCTGAAAAGGAAAGACGGAATGCGTGTTGCAATCGTAGGTGCGGGATTGGCTGGACTAGCAACCGCAGTAGATTTGGCTGATGCGGGTTGTGAAGTCCAGATTTTTGAGTCCCGTCCGTTTGTGGGTGGTAAAGTTGGTAGTTGGGTTGATAACGATGGCAATCACGTTGAAATGGGGTTGCATGTATTTTTTGGGTGCTACTACCAGTTATTTGAGTTGATGAAGAAGGTGGGGGCTTTTGACAACTTACGCCTTAAAGAACACACCCACACCTTTATCAACAAAGGGGGAAAGACTGGAGAATTAGATTTTCGTTTCTTTACAGGTGCGCCATTTAATGGGTTCAAAGCATTTTTTACAACTTCTCAACTCTCGGTTCTGGATAAATTGCAGAATGCTCTAGCTCTAGCTACAAGCCCAGTAGTGCGCGGTTTGGTAGACTTTGATGGAGCGATGAGAAATATCCGCAACTTGGATAAAGTCAGCTTTGCCGACTGGTTCCGTAGTCACGGCGGCAGTAATGGTAGCATCAAACGCATGTGGAACCCGATCGCTTATGCGTTGGGTTTTATTGATTGCGAAAATATGTCTGCCCGTTGTATGTTGACAATTTTCCAGTTATTTGCTGTTAGAACTGAAGCTTCGGTACTGCGGATGCTCGAAGGTTCACCGCATGAGTATCTGCTTAAGCCGATCCTCGAATATTTAGAAGCAAGGGGAACCAAACTTTACACACGTCGGCAAGTGCGGGAAATTAAGTTTACTTCCGGCGAAGAAACTCATGTCACTGGTATCACGCTTGCCCAAGGTGAGAC
>JBPCQW010000583.1:0-4624 GCA_050997715.1 Hassallia sp. | reverse complement strand
CTATTAGGGATTGAAACTGGATTATACGGCGTGACAATCGTATGCAGGGTGGTTGAAATTTCACTTACTCCCTATTAGGGATTGAAACCTCTATGCTATTACTTGGAAGGCTGACTACTTAGAGTTGAAATTTCACTTACTCCCTATTAGGGATTGAAACAATACTCCGTTAGTACCTGTTCTAGTGATTTATCTAGTTGAAATTTCACTTACTCCCTATTAGGGATTGAAACATCGGTGACACGACTGACGACTATGTAGTGGGGCAGCGTTGAAATTTCACTTACTCCCTATTAGGGATTGAAACACTGCCATAGAATTTCACTTTCTAATCACTACGCGTTGAAATTTCACTTACTCCCTATTAGGGATTGAAACAAAACTTCCGAATGCTTCCCCAGTTCGGAAATACTTGTTGAAATTTCACTTACTCCCTATTAGGGATTGAAACCCGCCAGAGACAGACCCACAACACCGAGGGGGAGTTGAAATTTCACTTACTCCCTATTAGGGATTGAAACGCGCTCTTCTTTCCCAGTGGCATAGATAGCGGGGGTTGAAATCTCACTTACTCCCTATTAGGGATTGAAACACCGAGTTGCAGAGCGCAGCGTCCTCACAAATATAGTTGAAATTTCACTTACTCCCTATTAGGGATTGAAACATTGAGTTATCGCTTGCAATTTGCAATCTCAATGTTGAAATTTCACTTACTCCCTATTAGGGATTGAAACAAACTTTAGGATTGTTAGCCCTAGTAGGTGAAACTGTTGAAATTTCACTTACTCCCTATTAGGGATTGAAACTTAAGTTGATGACTTTTGGAACGACGATCAAGTACGGTTGAAATTTCACTTACTCCCTATTAGGGATTGAAACTTGCCTTTCTTTGCTTCTAGATCGGCGACTAAATTTTGGTTGAAATTTCACTTACTCCCTATTAGGGATTGAAACTGGGGGTATTTTACGCTCCGAGGCGGTCGCAGAGTTGAAATTTCACTTACTCCCTATTAGGGATTGAAACAGCTCAAACCCAATCTGAGAGACACCAGCTTCTAAGGTTGAAATTTCACTTACTCCCTATTAGGGATTGAAACAGAGCCGCGTGCAATTAGTTAAAGGCAATCAACTCCTGCTTTCACTTCCCCCCTTTTTTTGATAACTTCTTCAGCGGTATACTTTGCTATCACGGCTTTGAGTACTTCTTCAACCGCTGGATTAATAATCCGCTCTATAACACTTTTTTCATCTCCAATTTGTTGAAAAATGGCATTTACTTCTTCTGGGATAATATGCCAGTTGAGCGCTACATCGGTGAAGACATCTTGTAAATCTCTTGAGGATGCTTCTGCGGAAATTTCTTGACTTTGGACTCGAACACTCAATTTTTTGACAGTATTAACTATAGGAATGATTGTGTGAATTCCTTCTCCTAGTATTGTGTCTTGTACTTCACCAAATTGCATTAAGACACCGCGTTGTCCAGCGTTAACTATTACAAAAGGGGTGAGGAAAATAGTTATTAAGAATAAAAGTGCTGTGAGTTTACCAGCACTGTTAAAAGCTTTATTTTTTTTCATATTTATTTCTCAAATAGGTAACGCCCAAAAAGGAGCGTTTAGATGATATCATGTCCGTTTAATTAACAGTAATAAAAACATCGTAACCGTCGTAGAGACGTTCCGGCGGAACGTCTTTACAGCCAGGTGGAACGTCTCTACAGTATGTGTAATTTGCCAGACATGATATGAGCGGATTAAACCGCTCATTACGAAGGTATCAAACACTAAAGATTTTGATAGCGCCCTAAAGCTATTAAAGGAAAATATTGTTGATAAAGGTGATATTTCAGGTAAAAATGACCAGGAAAGCCAGTACCTGTAAATTCTGATTCGTCCCAAGTACCATCTGATTGTTGAGTTGCTAAAAGGTAGTTAATTCCTTTTTCAATTGCGGGCAGTGCTATTATTGCTTTCGCTTCACCTGCTGCTATTAACCCTATTATTGCCCAAGCGGTTTGGGATGCTGTACTCTTTCCTTTTCCTTTAAGGTTAGGATCGTTGTAACTGCGACAAGTTTCACCCCAACCACCATCGGGGTTTTGACATCCGAGTAACCAAGTTGCACCGCGTTCGATACTGTTTTTATGAGTCTGCGGTGCAACTAAAGCAAGAGCAGAAAGTACACCACTAGTTCCATAAATGTAGTTTACTCCCCAACGACCAAACCAAGAACCATCGGTTTCTTGTTCGTTCATGAGGTAAACGATCGCTTTCTCAAAGCTTTGAGTATCAATTGACTGTTTGCATTCCCCCAGCATTTCTAATACTCTGGCTGTGACATCAGCGGTGTTTGGATCGATCATCGCTTTCAAGTCACCATAAGGCACTAAATTAAGCCAGTCTTGATTGTTGTTGAGATCAAATGCAGCCCAACCGCCGGCTTGACATTGCATGGAAGCAATCCAATTAATAGCGCGTGCGATCGCTTGCTGCTTTAATTTTTCATTAGGTAGTTTCGCAATCTGCAACGCCATGACAACCACAGCAGAGTCGTCTACATCTGGATAAAAGCGATTTTCAAACTCAAATGCCCAAGCACCCGGTTTACCTTGATGATTTTTAACTGCCCAATCACCATAATCTAAAATCTGCTTATCTAACAAGAATTCTCCAGCTTTAACTACCGCCGGATGATCTGCCGCTAAACCAGATTCTATTAAACCACGCATTGCCCAAGCTGTATCCCAAACTGGAGAAACACAAGGTTGCACTCGATAAGAATCTTCAGTTTCAATCGCAAAATTATCAATTGCTTGCAAACCTCGGACGACAATTGGATCGTTAACATCGTAATTGAGCGACTTCAAAGCTAACATTGAATTTAGCATTGCCGGAATAATTCCGCCCCAATCACCGGTTGCTTCTTGTCTTTCTAAAATCCATTTTTCTGCGGCTTTGATACCTTCAGAGCGCAAAGGCATTAAATTCAAGTTCTCTGCTAACTTGAAAGCATTATCTAGAGTAATGAATAAATCAGTCCAATCGCCACTGCGAGGTAATTCAAATTGGATATCTGCACCTTCAACATACAATTCATTTAAAGTGATAGGTGAATCAATTTGATAAACAGGCTTATCATCAAAGACAATTAATAAAGGGACAGTGCTTGACCTTGCCCAACTCGACAGTTCATAAATATTAAATGGGAAAGCATCGGGCAGAAGCATAATTGCTGGTGGAATCGAGGGAAGACCCTGCCAGTTGTAGCAGCCAATCAGTGCTAAATGAAACTTTGTAAAGATGCGAGTTTTACTGATGCCGCCTCGCTGTAAAATAAAATCTCGCGCTCGGAGCATTGCCGGATCGCTTGCAGAGACACCTAGCAGCCTCAGCGCCATGTAAGCCTCTACCGAAACGCTGAGTTCTCCGCCATCACCGTAAAACAGTTCCCAGCCGCCATGCTGTCGTTGTTGAGAACACAGGTAGGTTTCGACTTTGTGTAAAGGTCTTTGGGAGTTCGTCCCCCAAATTTTATGCAAAAGGACAACTTCAGCGGTGATACTTGTATTAGATTCTAACTCTGCACACCAATAACCTGCGGGATTTTGGATCGAGAGAAGATGATTTTGGCTTTTAGCGATCGCTTCAGTTACTTTATTGACTGTTATTCTATCTTGAGTTTGCATGTAATATTACTCAATCTTAACAATATTACCGACACAGCATTAGAGAAAAAAGTTCTTTGCACACAATCAGCAAACATAGTATTTTGCTCACAGAGGCAGTGAATTAGCAAGAGGTTATGGAAAGAATTATATTTGGGTTAATACTGTTATCTTTGGCAATTTGGATTGGATTATTAACTTTGCGGGGTCAGTTTTGGGGAACAGACCAGCGATTAGAGGTAGGAGAAACAGTGCTAGAATCATTACCTACGGTGTGTGCGGTAATTCCGGCACGTAACGAAGCTGATTTGCTACCAGTTAGTTTGCGATCGCTTCTACGTCAAGATTATCATGGCTCGTTCACCCTGTTTTTTGTAGACGACCACAGCACAGACGGCACTCCAGATATAGCTTTATGTGTGGCACACGCTTTAAACAAATCACACCAATTACATATTGTTTCTGCCCAAGCCCTACCTCCCGGTTGGACTGGTAAACTATGGGCAATTGAACAAGGCATTCAAGCTGTAGAGACGCGATTAATCGCGTCTCTACTACAAAAACCAGATACAACGTCTTTACAAAAACCCGACTATTATTTGCTCACCGATGCAGACATTGAGCATGACATAGCAAATCTTCGCCGACTTGTTGCCAAAGCCGAAAAAGATAATTTAGATTTAGTTTCGGTAATGGTACGGCTTCGCTGTCAAAGCTTTTGGGAACAACTTTTAATTCCGGCTTTTGTCTTTTTCTTTCAAAAAATCTATCCCTTTCGCTGGGTTAATGATCCAAATAATACAACTGCCGCAGCCGCCGGAGGCTGTATTTTACAGCGATTTTCAGGTAATTGAACCACAAACTACGGTAATATCAAGATGAAGTGGTTGTTTAATTAAATGCCAGTATCTTATTCGGGGGATTTACGTCGTCGCGTGATATCAGCTTGGGAGACGA
>JBPCQW010000529.1:0-10882 GCA_050997715.1 Hassallia sp. | reverse complement strand
CCTCTATCCGTGCCATACTTTCTAACAATCCGTGTAAAAATTCCACAGGATTATCTGGACGCGGTTTCAATCGCGGTGGTAAATTTGGGTCATTAATTGGAAAGCGATCGCCTGGTTTCAACAAGGGATAATAATCCAACTCGCTTGGTTCTTCTAAATCAATCTCACGACTGTATTTTTCTAACTCAGCATCCGTAAAAAATTGCCGCAATACCGCACCCCCAGTATTGGAAGCACCCCCAGTTAACCACAAATCGCCTAAACGATGGCTGTAAATTCCATATCGCGCATCTTCAACGCGGGTACCACTCAACAGCTTTAACACCAACGTGGAACCCAGAGAAGTCACCGCATCACCGGGTAATTTTGCACCACTGGCGATAAAAGCCGCGATACTATCAGTTGTACCAGCACACACTAAGCAATCTTCTCTTAAACCAAATTTAGCCGCAATCTCAGGAAGTAATTGAGCGATCGCACTCCCAGGAGTTACTACTTTAGGTAGATGAATCGGTATTTGCAGCTTCTCCAACCATTCCGGGTATCGCAAATTTTCGACGTCATAACCCAACTCCAAAGCGTTGTGGTAATCTGTAATACCCAATTGACCATGTAAGAGAAACCCCAGCCAATCAGCTTGATGCATTAAATATCTAGCTTCTGCGAAAGATGGTAATTGGGACATCCACAGAAGCTTTACCAAACTAGAAGTAGCGCTTAATACGGTATGATTTGCGGGTGCGACATTTTGCAAGCGTTCTAGCATGACTGCACCCCGCGCATCATTGTACAACAAGGGGGCATCTACAGGCTTTCCAGCGGCATCGCACAGCAAGACAGTGGAAGAAGTTCCATTGATAGCGATCGCCTTTATTCTGAGCCGCAATTCTGAGGGGATTTGTTCTAACAACGTAAACAAAGCCGTTTGCCAACAAGCGGTCTTACCTTGATTTGACATTTTCCAAGGATACCGCACCTCTGAAAGCATATTTCCTTCACAGTCAATCACCACACCCCTTGCACCAGAAGTCCCAAAATCTATACCCAGATAAAAATACATAAATTAATTTTTTATAAAAAAGCTTGACAAATAACCAATACCCCATGCCCTAATGCCCAATGCCCCATGCCCAATAATTGCTTTTTGTAACAACTTATTCCCCAATCTTGGCAAAACAGGGAAAAGTAGTAAACGAACCGATCAAAATTCTATTCGATTCGGAGGACTCGATCTTATGCATATATCTGATACTCAAGTCTTCATAGCTCTAGTTGTGGCACTGATTCCAGGCATTCTGGCTTTACGTTTAACAACAGAACTTTACAAATCCTAAGCTGCCTGATATTGGGACTGTAAAGCGCTTTGCGGGGTACTGGGTATTAGGGATTAGGGAAGAGGGAAGAAGTTTTCAAGGGTCTCCAGTGCCCAATCGGACACCGTTTTTTCTTGTTCCATAAATTAATTTAGGGGCTTTCACCCCTTTATTCCCAGTCCCCAGTACCCAATCCCCAATCCCTTTTTGGTAAATTAGGGATTAGGAAAAAATACCATAGATTTTGAATTCCCTTCCCTAATTGCCAATATTTCCATCTGCCATCCCAGGCAAAGTATCAAAAAGCTGATAATCCTGGCAGTACGAAAGCAGTTTCCATCTTGCGGCTTGATACCGTAGATTGTCGGCAACTGATTACTTACGTATGCCAGGTTTATTTTTAACGATTAATATACGTGTAGCAATCTCGGAAAAATGAAGTAATATGACAGCTAAATAAAACCGTAATTAATCTTGGTCAGATTTTTACGGTAAGTTTCTTCCGATAGTCAAGGTTATTTTTAATACTATGAATGCATTTCAACCCTCCAAACCCCCACTAGAACCTATACAAAAGCGTCGGGTTGCTCCAAGACCACGCAGGCATCTAAGACAACGCTCGTATCAGGTGATGGCACTGGAAACCACGGCAAAGATAGGAGTTAATGTTGTCATTTCAGTTGCCGCAGCATCTGCCTTGGTACAACTTTTGCCTTATCACTGGTTACAGCAAGACAAATTAAGAGAAATCGGCACTGAAGTCAAGTTGATGGAATCACGAGTCAACACTTTAAATACACAATTTAGCCGTAACTTTGATCCCCGCGAAAATAAAACTATTATGCAACAACAATCTAATCGATTTGACCCCAATCAGCGTCAGGTCGTGATTATGAATAAAGATGCCTCAGAAGTCGAACAATTATCGACACGCTAATAAGCAATAGCTAATAGTTAATAGCTGTTGGTTTTAAAACTATATAGTTATCATCTATTAGCTGTTAACTAAATATTTTTAGTTTATTATTTCGGAAAATTTACTTATTTTTATTAACAAAAGTATAAAACGCAACGTGCATGAGAAAACGAGATTTATTCTTTGCATGAGGATTCATCCTTCAATTAAAGAACACTCGATCGCATCAAGCGATCGCAATTCAGCAATGCCTAGCATAAAGCGATCGCTATTGCCATAAGCATCATACATTTACATCATTTTACAATCCAGGTTGCATCTGGCATTTTTTATAGTAGAATGATAACCGTTATCACAAATTAGAGGCGATCGCTTTTACAACAGGCAATTGATGAACAGAATAATTTTTCGGAATTTAACTAAAAAATCAAGCAGGGAATATGACTAACACAACGATTAAAACCCAAACTGATACTGAAGTACTCGACATTCCTAAGCAGGGAATGCCAGTGACAATTATTACAGGATTTTTAGGAAGTGGTAAAACCACGCTGCTTAACCAAATTCTCAAGAATAAGCATGACTTAAAAGTTGCTGTTCTGGTTAACGAATTTGGGGACATTAATATAGACAGTCAGTTGCTCGTATCGATGGATGAAGATATGGTAGAACTGAGCAATGGCTGTATTTGTTGCACAATTAACGATGGCTTAGTTGATGCTGTTTATCGAGTTTTAGAACGAGAAGATAACATCGATTATTTGGTAATTGAAACTACAGGCATTGCCGATCCACTGCCGATTCTGCTTACCTTTCTTGGTACAGAGCTTCGGGATTTAACTAAACTGGATTCTGTCATAACTGTGGTAGATTCAGAGGTGTTTACTCCTGAACATTACGAAAGTGATGCAGCATTAAAACAAATAACTTATGCAGATGTAATTCTGCTGAATAAAACAGACCTCGCAACTCCACAAAAGTTGGAGGAATTAGAAGCTTATATTCAGGACGTTAAAGCAGGAGCGAGAATCATACATACGAGATACGGTGAAGTAGCGTTACCTTTAATTTTAGATGTGGAGTTGACTCCAATAGATGAGTATACTTCTAAAGCGGAAGAAGATACTCACGAGCATCATCATCATGACCATGACCATCATCATCACCATCACTCCAATCATTTAGAAAATGATGGATTTGTTTCTGTATCTTTTCAAAGCGATCGCTCTTTTGATATCCACAAGTTTCAAACATTTCTTAACGATTATTTGCCACAAAATGTCTTTCGTGCAAAAGGTCTACTTTGTTTCAGCGACAGCAACTTAAGACATATTTTTCAACTTAGCGGACCACGTTATCAATTAGATGCAGATGAATGGAAAACTCAGCCTAAAAATCAATTGGTTTTGATTGGTAAACATCTGGATAATAGCAAAATTCACTCTTTACTAAACGAATGTTTAGTATAAATTAATAATGATTATCATTATTTTGAAATGGAAAATACTCCGCCGTCCTTACCTAGTAAAATTGACTTAGCAATTATTGGTGCTGGTCCTCATGCATTAACATTGGTAACTCACTTGCTGCAAAAGCGGCAAAGTATGCACGGGAAGTTTCTCGTGTTTGACCCTAGTGGTAAGTGGATGAGTCGCTGGAATCAACAATTTGCGGCTTTGGAAATTCCCCATTTGCGATCGCCTGCCGTTCATCATCCCGACCCAAATCATTTCGGCTTGCGTAAATTTGCTGAGAATCGCTCAACTGAATTACACGTACCTTATGATTTACCGGGAACTCAGCTATTTGCAGATTTTTGCCAAGATGTAATTCAGCGCTTTGCGTTGCAACAGCGAGTAATTCCCGGTTTGGTAACTCGCATTGAACCTTTGCCTCACCTAATTCGTCCTCGCTTGCGTTTGTGGTTGCAAGATGGACAATCAATTATTGCACGGCGGGTGGTATTGGCAACGAATAGCGCTAAAATTCAGATACCCGATTGGATAAACCAGATTGAGTCAGCGTATCCTGAAAATAGACTTTGCCACTCAAGCTCAGTGGATTTACGTAAAATAACCTTAACGGGTGAAAAAGTCTTAATTGTCGGTGGTGGGTTAACGAGTGGACATTTGGCTTTAGGTGCCATTTCCCGTGGTGCAAAAGTTCACTTGATGATTCGCCGACAGTTGCAAGAAAAATTATTCGATGCCGAACCGGGTTGGTTGGGACCGAAGTATCTCAAGCGATTTTTTGCCGAACAAGACTATCAGAAGCGCTTTGACATGATTGTGCAAGCGCGTAACGGTGGTTCCATGACACCGGGAATGGGAATGCAGTTGCGCCGACAAGCGCATAGTGGTAATCTCAAGATTGACGAAAACTGTCAAATTGTCAAAGCTTCCTTCGTTGGGGAAAATTGGCGAGGTCAACATGAATGCAGTAGAATTTGGCTTTCCACTGGCACTAAATTTGATGCCACATCTGAACCTTTATTAAAAGAAGTTTTCGCAGCTTACCCAATCAAGATAGTTAATAATTTGCCAGTTCTGGATGAACATTTGCGTGTACCAGGTTGTGAATTATTTCTGATGGGTGGGTTAGCAGCTTTACAAGTCGGACCAACTGCGCGGAATTTATCTGGTGCAAGAATGGCAAGTGAAAAGATTGTTCCAGCAATTGTTAAATCAAGTCTGGCACTTTCACAGCTTAAAAGTGCTTGATTTTATTTTTTGAAAATGATTATGATTATGATATGCTGCCAATAATCACCGTCGTTGCCGGTTCGGTCGGCTGTGGTAAAACTACTTGGATTTCCCAACAGCTGGCTTTAAGAGAGGATGAAAACGTATTATATTTTAGTCCTGGTACTGGTAATGTTCCCATTGATCAGACTCGTCTTGCTACTCAATTTCGTACACTGAAAGTCTTTAATGAGAGTCAACAAGTTGAGTTTATAAATGAATTAGCTTCTTCAGATGCTGCATATATAGAATTGGGATTTTATTTGCAAGTCAGCGCAGTAGGGCAAATTTTAAATGATTTGCCTTATCAAGCGATCGCTATCCTACCACCACACCTAAAAGATTCTGAATGGCATTCCTGGGCAAACGAAATTATACCAGGAGTTGATATTCAAACTATGACACCAGCTAAATTGTGGCGTTTTTCCTGTACTGGTGAAGTCATTGGGGAAAACAGCTTAGAAGAGTTTTGGTATGAAATAACACACGGCGCTTATGGAAAAGTCACCCGTGCCAAAGGCATTTTTAATGTCGATGATGGACGGTATCTCTACGCTGATTTTACTGCTGGTGTTAGCAAAAGTGATTTTATCGAATTAAATTCACCCCGTCATTTAGAAGGTAGACCACAACGTTTTAGTGGGTTAGAAATTTTTGCCGAAAACTTAGATGAAGTCAACTTTAGGCAAACATTGCAAGATTGCTGTTTGTCTGAATCCGCGATTTTATATTACCAAGAACAAGCGAAACAATTACTTACAGAGGAGACTGAAGCGTGAAAATAGCGGTTATATCATGTATTCATGGCAACTATGAAGCCTTTGATGCTGTCTTGTTAGATATCGACAAAAATTCATGCGAAAAAATCTATTGTCTCGGTGATTTGGTAGGATATGGTCCTCATCCAAATGCAGTTATTGCCCAAATTCGTTCTTTAGATATTCCCACTTGCGTTGGTTGTTGGGATGAAGATGTTGTTGAGGGATTGAATGCTTGCGAGTGCAGTTATCCCTCATTGTTAGCAGAGAAACGCGGACATTTAGCTCACGAATGGACAAATAAAGAAATTCATCCAGAAAACCGCACCTTCCTAGCACAACTACCTTACAGTTTGCGTGACGAAAATTTAGCTTTTGTTCACGGTAGTCCTCACAGCAACCATGAATATTTATTACCAGAACTCGATTCTTTTGTAGCGTTAGAACGAGTACTTTCTATACGGGCAGATGTACTATTTTGCGGTCATACTCATGTGCCTTATGTGCGTACTTTAGATGCCGGAAACTTACAATTTAGCGTTAAAAGTGAAGGCAAAGAAGAGGAAATTAGTTTTAATGCACCTTTAAAGCGAATTGTCAACGTTGGTTCGGTGGGAGAACCCAGACATGGACGCTGTTTGGCAACTTATGTAATTTATGACACTGATTCTCAGCAAGTTACGCTGCGAGAAGTTCCTTACGACTACCAAAAAACTTGTGCAGCAATTATCGAAAAAGGCTTACCAGCAATTTTCGCATGGCGTTTAGCGCAAGGATTGGAATATGCTGAAAAAGCTGACGATCCGACTCATGTTTGTATGAGATAAGGAGTTAGGTAGAGACGTTCCGGCGGAACGTCTGTACTAGCCGGCGGAACATCTGTACGATTGAGACACGGATTATTTTGACAACTATCAACTATTAGCTATCAACCAACAAAATCATATGAAATGGGCGATTTTAAGTGGAATCGAAGGTAATATAGCGGCTTATGAAGCTGTTTTGGCAGATATTAAGCGTCAAAGTCGTTCGATAGAAGCATTGTATATTCTTGGTGATTTAGTTGGACCAACACAAGAATCTGAAGAGTTGGTAGAACGGGTGCGTAAACCCTTCAGGGGAGAATTAGAACCTCTTGTTTGTAAGGGATGGTGGGAAGAGCAATGTTTAATTTTACACGGTCTTGGGGCTGACGGGGAAGCGACTGAGTTGTTAGAGAAATATGGAGGCGAAACGGTAAAATTATTGTGGGAATCTGTTTCTCGTCAGACAGTGCAATGGATTAGAAACTTGGATTTTGGCTTCTTTGAACTGGATTGTTTGTTAATTCACGGAACAACCGTAGACATTGCCGAAGGTGCAGATATTGTCATGGTCAAGCCAGCTTTAGCATATTTGGATATTATTCGTCAAGTTAAAGATTACACAAATTTACCTGTAGCTGCGTATAACGTCAGCGGTGAGTACGCAATGATTAAAGCTGCGGCTCAAAATGGTTGGATTGATGAAAAAAAGGTGATTTTAGAGACTTTAACGAGTATGAAAAGAGCAGGTGCAGATTTGATTTTGACTTACTTTGCCAAAGAAGTAGGGTTAATGCTCAAATAACATCCTGAGTTTTAGTAAGAATCTTTCTTATTAAGTGAGGGTGGAAAATTTTAGCGAGCGCGTTCGCTTCGCGTAAGCGTCCGCTCTGCGGAAGCGCTGCTACCTTCGGCAGAGCGCCAAATATTAAAAAATGTAGTGTAAATATTAATAAAATGTAGAAGCCAAGTTTCCTCAACTTTTAGTTTTGAAAGCGGGAGACTTTTTGATTTAGCACATTCTTTCATATAATGACTTTAAAAATTCGTCTAGGTCAATGGAGCATCTTTTTTTATTTAATTTTCTGTGTAGCTACTTTCATCGTCTCTTGTAACAATATAATCAATCCTCCTGAGAAATTAGCAGATGTAAAAACTTGCCTGCAAAACTATAATCCAAATACTGATTACTTCCCAAATAAATTGACAGTGAATTACGCCACTGGTTTTACTGTAGAATATCAAAAAAACTATAAACTTATTAACGTAAAAAATCCTTGGCGCGATGCTAAAACTAGTTTTCAATATGTTTTAGTCCAATGTGGGACACCTGTACCAAGAGGGTTTGATAAAAGTCAAATAATTACTGTTCCCGTAAATTCTGCTATCTCGCTTTCTACAACTCATTTACCTCACTTTGCTAAATTAGGAATAGCCGATAAACTACTTGCTGTCAGCGATACTAAAAAAGTGAATACACAAGCAGTAGTTGAAAATATCAAAGCCGGAAAAATCGTTGAAGTCGATAGTAATGGGAATTTGAATATTGAGCGAGTTTTAGAACTTAACCCTGATGTAGTAATAACATATGGTACAGGGAACCCTCAAACAGATAGTCATCCCAAATTGTTAGAAGCGGGTTTAAAAGTAGCGATAAATGCTGAGTATATGGAAACTTCTCCGTTGGGACGTGCGGAATGGTTAAAGTTTACGGCTTTATTGTTTAATAAAGATGAGATTGCAGAGAAAGTTTTTCAGGAGACATCGCAAAAATACAAAGCTGTAGCTGCAAAAGTAAAATCTCTCAAAAAACGTCCCACCATTTTTACTGGATTTAACTTTAAAGGGACTTGGTATGCACCAGGATGTAAAAGTTATGCTGCCAAATATTTTACTGATGCAGGTGCTGATTATCTTTGTGTAGATAATTCTTCTGGTAGTATACCTTTATCGTTTGAAGATGTATTTGCACGCACTATAAAGGCAGATTATTGGTTAAATCTTAGTCAGTCATGGCAAACTTTAAAAGATGTAATAAGCGAAGATAATCGCTATGGAGAATTCAACGCAGTTAAAAAGGGTAATGTTTATAATAATAACCTCCGTGTGAATTCTAATGGTGGTAATGACTATTGGGAAAGTGGAACTAGTAACCCCGATATAGTTTTATCCGATTTAGTGAAAATTATGCATCCCGAACTATTACCAAATCATCAACTAATTTATTACCAAAAGCTGAATTAACTCTCTTTCTTATTTTCTCTGCGTTCTCATTCCATTTCTCTGGAACGATGCATTTAATATTGCAATACCCTAGAAGGGTATCGCTATACAAACCAAGCCTGCCTACGCAGGCTATAAAATGCATCTTCATAGATAAATCGTATCAGCGTCCTCTGCGGTTAGTTTTCCTAATTTTCAACAATTTAATGCTCAAAATAAATCATAAAATTAAAAACAAATTTCAAACGCATATCCCTCTAATATTCATCATTTTAACTAGCATATTAATTCTTGCCTTTCTACTCGATATTGCCTTTGGTTCCGTCCAAATTCCGATCAAAGAAGTCATCACCATCTTACTTGGTGGAGAATCTTCCCAACCCACCTGGACAAATATTATCCTCAAATTTCGTTTACCTAAAGCATTAACTGCAACCTTTTCTGGTGCTGCTTTAGGTGTCAGCGGTTTACAAATGCAAACATTATTTAGAAATCCATTAGCTGGACCATTCATATTGGGAATTAGTTCTGGTGCTTCCTTGGGAGTCGCTTTAGTTCTCCTCACTGTTAGCGCAACTGGTGGAGGTTTATTATTCAAAAATTCCGGTATATTAGGTGATTTAACTTTAGTAATAGCTGCTTCTTTTGGTGCTGCTGTCGTGTTGGGAATGGTGTTGATTGTCTCACAGCGGGTATCAGATACAATGACGTTATTAATTCTAGGATTATTATTTGGTTACGCAACTTCTGCCATTGTGAACATATTACTAAATTTTAGCGATCGCACTCAAATTCAAAGCTACTTAATCTGGACTTTTGGTAGTTTTTCTGGTGTGACTTGGAGACAATTAACAATCCTTATACCCATAATCATTTTCGGGTTATTAATAGCATTATTGTTATCTAAACCTTTGAATGTCCTAATTTTAGGTGATACCCATGCTCTCACTCTCGGTTTAACTGTCCAACAAGCACGATTCTGGATTATTACCAGTGCCTCTATCTTAGCAGGAGCGATTACCGCTTTTTGCGGTCCTGTGGCATTTTTAGGTGTAGCTGTTCCTCACTTGTGTCGCAGTCTATTAAATACTTTAGACCATCGGGTGTTGGTTCCAGCAGTCACAATTATGGGTGCAGTTTTAGCATTAATTGCAGATTTACTAACGCAATTTCCCGGAAGTCAAACTGTTTTACCTTTGAATTCGGTTACTGCTTTAATTGGGACACCAGTTGTAACATGGGTGATTTTGCATCGGAATTCGCGATCATACTTGTGATTTATATAAGTTTTAAGAAAGCAAATTATAAGAAGAGTATTAATGGTGCGTTAAACTACCCTTCTCCTGTCGGAGACGCTTTGCGAACGGGAACGCTAAGAGCGAACGTTATAACGCACCCTACTTATTTTCCTCGTTTTAACGACCGAAGAATTCTTGCTGAATTCCTAATAGCATCTGGACTAGTCAAAATTCCTTGAGAGGGACTCAATAGCAACGCTAGAACAAATAAACTAGAAACGACTAATACAATCGCTGCTCCTGATGGCACATTTAAATAATAGCTGATATACATTCCCGCTATACTACTAATTACACCAATAATTGCTCCTAACATCATCATTTGGTGTAACTCTTTAACTAATAAATAAGCCGTAATAGCCGGACCAATTAATAAGGAAACTACTAAAACTACACCTACAGCTTGCATACTCGCAATGATAGTCAGAGTGATGGCGGAAATTAAACCGACGTGAATTAAGTTTACGGGTAATCCTATAGCTTGAGCCGCTAAAGAATCGAATGTGTAAAATAGCAATTCTTTGTAAAATAACTTAACGCCTAGCAAAACAATAACAGTAATAATTAAAGTTCGCCAAACATCAGATTCAGTAACTCCTAAAATATCGCCAAAAAGAAAGTGATGTAAATCAAGTTTGCTTTTTAATAAAGTAATCAGCATAATTCCCAATGCCAAAAACCCAGAGAAAACCATTGCCATCGCGACATCTACTTTGACACGCGATTGAGATTGAATCCAAGCAATAATCAAGGTGCTGAGTGTACCAGAAATGAACGCACCTAGGAAAATATCGACACCAAAGAAAAAGGCGATCGCTAATCCCGGTAAA
>JBPCQW010000480.1:0-14914 GCA_050997715.1 Hassallia sp. | reverse complement strand
TATTCAACCACTGAAGTGTTTTGATATAGTTTTGAAAAATACCTATAAAAAAAGAGTGGGAGGAAGCATATCATTCGCTTTCAAACTCCCACTCTTTCATTTGCCGCTGAAGCGTTTAGGAATATTTGCTAACGTTGTCTGTTCTTTTGGGGGCTAATGGTACGTTAACGACAACGCCTGTAGAGAATTAAATTTCCTAATGCAGCAAATGTCAAACCTTATTAGTGATATTTATTTGTTGAGATAACTAGTTTGTAACTACTAGATATCTGGAATTTTTACCTAAAAAATACTTTTAAAAAAAGTATTTTTTAGGATAAATTAGTAGCCTGTGCTCCCTGATAACAACACCCTTGAAGTCGTTTATCTCCATACAATTTAGCTAACTAATTTAGAGGTTGGCTGCCAAAATGGCATCTTTATTTTTATTTGATAAATGCTCATTTCTAACTTTTTCATATCTATTAATCTGATACGTGTTTAGTTTTAGCGTTATTTTTATTTGATAAATGCTCATTTCTAACTTTTTTATATCTATTAATCTGCTATTTTTAAATTGCTGCGGACTGGGTATTAGAAAAAAAGAGATTTTTATCTATATTGGTATATGTAGTTTCTGATGGCTATTTAAGGATTGAATAGGAGTAATCCAATTCTCTGTAATGATATGCGGAACATCGCCCGTACGCTTCCCTACACAAACAATGCCCAGCTGCGTGGGCTGATTACAGCTATTTTCAGGTAAATGAACCACATCTTTTTTATCTCACGCAGAGGCCCAGAGAGAATACAATCTTTGTGGTCTAAATACATGAAAACTGCTGTAAGCGTATTTTTAAGAGAATTGGTATAAGCATTTATGGGTTTTCTCGCCTACAATACGCTCAAAGCTTGCGCTCCTTCATACAGACGCGAAATTTTATTTAATATTAAAAATTATTAAGGGTACAGCGATGCCGTACCCTTGATGGAAAAAGGATGAATTATGTATCGTATTTTACAATAGTATTACTACTTACGTAAAATTGCCGACAAAGAACTTTGTTTACGAATATCTAGCATATCTGCTAGAGATTCTTTGCTTTTATCGAAGGGAATGGTGTGTTCTGGTGGCAGAACCGTTACCATAGGTTTTGTTTTAGATGGCACTGGCACGAAGGACATGCTTTGTGATGGAGGCACAAATACTGGCGGATTGTCCGGTGGACGTGGTTCTAATTTTTGTGGGCGCCGTGCCAAACGTGCCTCATAGCGGTTAATACGTTTCTGGTCTTTTTGCCGCTGTGTGGGACGGTTTAGCAATCGGAAAATTATCAAGCAACCACTAGCACAACTGAGAGCGATCGCTGCCACCATCCATAAAGGTGTAGGATTGCTAGTCTCTGAGGGGGTGTTGATTGGTTGTGCAACTTCAGCTTGTATTGTTTCCGGTTCTTCCGGTTCCACACGCCCAGCATAACCTAGGCTATATACAGCAAGGGTTGCGCTTCCTAAAAACATTCCTAGCAAACCTACCAACAATAGCCAAGGGTAACGTGCCAACAGATGTATAACAAGCATGAAGTTATTTGTTGACTTCGATTTCCTGTTTACCTTGTCTGCTGTGAGCGGTGTTGCTTCCGTTGACTCTTGCTGTACATTCTGACTATTTTCCATGATTTGTTTCAGATTTGTACCCCTCCGATTGTTGATTGTACTGGAGGAGCTAACCTGAGCGTATCCGTAGCAAAGCTTCGGATTTAAGTAGCCTTTTTTTAGACTCTGGCTCCTAAATCCGCTAAGTATTCGCGAAAATCGTTATTTTTTAGAACTTTATGAAGAGGGAGTTAGGAGTCAGGGGGTCGGGAGCAGGAGTTAGGAGTTAGGAGCTATTCTGACTCCTGACTCCTGAATTCTTTATCAGGCTTTAGTACAGAGGTAAGAAACATGTTATTCTCTCGGTTCGGGAGTTGAATGTCTCTCCAGAGCAAGTTGAATCAAACGATCAACTAATTCGGCAAAGGGAATTCCACTTTTAGCCCACAGTTGGGGATACATACTCGTGGCTGTGAAGCCTGGGAAGGTGTTGATTTCGTTAATTAATATTTCCCTTGTCGCTTCCACATAGAAAAAGTCCACCCTTGCCAACCCAGCAGCGTCAACGGCTGCAAACGCTTGTAAAGCCATGTCCTGAATTTGACGCATAACAGAATCTGGTAGCTGTGCCGGAATCAGTAAATCTGCTTGCCCTTGTGTATATTTAGTGTCGTAATCGTAAAAATCACTTTCAAAAGAAATTTCGCCGACGACTGAAGCTTGGGGTTGATCGTTTCCTAAAACGGCACATTCTACTTCGCGTGCGACGACTCCGGCTTCGACAATGATACGGCGATCGTAAGAAGCGGCATTATCTAAAGCGGCTTCTAATTCTTGACGCGATCGCACTTTGGCAATTCCCACAGATGAACCTAAATTAGCCGGTTTGACAAAAGACGGATAGCCCAACGTTGCTTCGATTTCATCACACAATTTGGGAAATATACAAGGATTTGACCAAATTTGCGCTCTGGTCAGCGTTACATATTTAACTTGTGCCAATCCTGCTTGAGCAAACGCCATTTTCATGGCAATCTTATCCATACCCATTGCCGAACCTAACACCCCAGAACCAACGAAGGGGACTTGCATCAAGCTGAGTAATCCCTGAATTGTACCGTCTTCACCGTTGGGACCGTGGAGAATCGGAAACCAAACATCTACTTGTTGAGTTTGTGCTGGAAATTGCCATATCTTAGGGATTGCGGTTTGAGATGTCAATGCTACGCCAGATGTTAAAACTTGTTGCGGTACATCGAATTCTAACCAACGTCCATCTTTTTGGATGTAGAAAGGGAGTATTTCGTACTTTTTAGCATTTTCTTCTGCACTTAAGGCAAGAGCGATCGCTCGTGCTGAACTAATCGAAACTTCATGCTCTCCCGAACGACCACCAAACAACAACCCTACCCGCAATTTTGACATTTGCCGCACCTCTACACTCCTCATTGGCAGATAGCGTATCATAACTTGTCAAAGTTGCTAAATTTTTTATTTACAAATGTTTTTCAGTATTAACTATATAAATCAAAGAATTTATGTTATTTTGATAACTATTTGCTATACCTTTTCTCGCTAAAGGTAAAGTGAGCAATTTTGTTAAAATGCCTCAATGCCAGAAAAACAACACTACTTAGAAACTAAACCTGGATGGTCTTTGGAACAAAGAGATCCTCGGTTCATCCAATCTCTGATGCCGCTGTGGGAGTGGCTGTATCGCTACTATTTTCGAGTGGAAACTAGTGGTTGGGAAAATATCCCCCAGTCTAAGGTTTTGCTTGTCGGTACGCATAACGGGGGGCTGCCATCTCCCGATATGTATATGTTGATGTATGACTGGTTTCTACGATTTGGTGTGGAAAAACCAGTCTACGGTTTGGCGCATCCCTACTTTTGGCAGGTTCCGCTAACAGCAGAACTGGCGGGGAAGATAGGAGCAATCATCGCTCATCCGCGAATGGCGATCGCTGCTTTGCGTTCTGGAGCTACCGTACTTGTATATCCCGGTGGAGCGCAAGACCTCTTTCGACCACACGAACTACGTAATCAAATTCACTTTGCGGGAAATCAGGGATTTATCAAATTAGCCCTACGCGAACAAGTACCGATTGTGCCGATTATTTCTGTCGGTGCTCACGATACCCTGTTTGTGCTGGCTGACTTATACAAAATTTTACAGCAACTTCACGAATGGGGGATGCCTTGGCTGTTTGGGCTAGATCCAGAAGTCTTCCCGATTTATCTAGGGTTGCCTTGGGGATTGGCGATCGGTCCTTTACCTAACATACCATTGCCTGTAACTATACATATGCGAGTTTGTCCGCCGATTGTCTTTGAACGTTACGGTCGGGATGCCGCAAGCGATCGCTCTTATGTTAACGCTTGTTATGAGTTAGTCCAAAGTCAGATGCAGCAACAGTTAGATGATTTAGTCAATAGTCAATAGTCAATTTTAGGAGGGGGAAAGGGAAAAGGGGAGGCAGTGCGTTGCGGGGGTGGAGGAGTTTGTAGCACCTGCCGTGAAAGGGAAAAGGGTAAGAAAGAAGAAATATTTCCCCCTTGTCCCCTTGTCCCCTTGTCCCCTTGTCCCTTTTACACTGACAGTGCTTGTCGCACTTCTATCGGTTCACCTGTCAAGCTAAAAGCGCGAATTTCGGTAATTTTCACTTTCACCAACTGTCCTTTAAGTTCGTTAATATCACCAGCGAAGAAAGTGAGACGATTACCGCGTGTGCGTCCCATGACTTGAGTTTGATCTTTCAGGTTTTGGTCTTCTACTAGCACTTCTTCGATGCGTCCGAAATAACGTTGCGATCGCTCGTAAGCTTTAACGTTGACTAGATGATTTAGTCTTTGCAAGCGATCGCTTTTTACTTCTTCACTTAATTGATTTGTCCACAAAGCTGCTGGTGTTCCCGGACGCGGAGAATATGCGGCTGTATTCAACAAGTCAAAACCGATATCTTCCACTAATTTCAGCGTATTTTCAAACTGTGCTTCTGTCTCTCCAGGAAAACCAACAATCGCATCCGCACTAATTGACGCATCTGGCATATATCGGCGAATTGTGTCAATTATCCGGCGATATTTCTCTTGAGTGTAACCCCGCGACATTGCCTTTAATAGTTCGTTATCGCCAGATTGAAAGGGAATGTGGAAATGTTCGCACACTTTCGGCAACTCAGCACAAGCTTTAATTAATCGCTCAGTGAAATAACGGGGATGGCTGGTAGCAAATCGTAAGCGCTCAACTCCCGGCACATCATGAACGTAGTATAGTAAATCTGTCAAAGTGTTGAGGTGACGACCTTCTGGTGTGGCTCCTGGCAAGTCTCTGCCGTAAGCGTCAATATTTTGACCGAGTAGGGTGACTTCTTTGTAACCAAGGCGTCCTAGTTCTGCCATTTCGGCGCGAATTGCTTCGGGTGTGCGCGATTGTTCGACACCGCGCACATTCGGAACGACGCAGTAAGTACAGCGTTCGTTACAGCCATAAATCACATTCACCCAAGCTGTAACCTCGCTATCACGGCGCGGCTTCGTGATATCTTCAATAATATGAACTGCCTCTGTTGCTACAACTTGATTGCCGTCAAATACTGACTCTAACAACTCTTTGAGACGGTTCGCGTGTTGTGGTCCCATTACCAAGTCTAATTCTGGCACTCGTCGCAGCAGCGTTTCTCCTTCTTGTTGGGCAACGCAACCGGCAACTATTAAAGTTAAATCAGCTTTTTCATGCTTGCGTTTTGCTTGTCTACCGAGATAAGAATATACCTTTTGCTCGGCATTATCGCGGATGCTGCAAGTGTTGTAAAGAATCAAATCTGCATTATTTGGATCTTCAGCCCACTCAAAGCCCATGTCTTCTAGAATGCCAGCCATGCGCTCTGAGTCGGCTTTGTTCATTTGGCAACCAAAGGTGGTGATGTGATAGCGGCGTCCAGATGTGGTCATAAGAAATTATCTAACAGTTTAATAGTATATGAGCTTTTATATTAAATATATTAAAATTGTAGTCGGCGCTACCCTACGGTAAAGCTCGGCTAACAGCGCTACCGACTGACTACAAAATTCATGCTTCAGGTTCAATACCTGCTGCTCGCAGTTGCGCTGCTAATCGTTCAGCGCGTTGACATTCTTGTTCAGCCTTTTCTAAACCCCACAGCAGCAAATTACCCTTCTCATCCCACCACCGCAACCAATAACCTGTGCGGTTTTCGCGTTCTCCCTGCCATGTACCTAAAAATAGATTCATTTCCGCAATTGAGTAACGGTTATTATCATCAGGTTGCTGTAGTTGATACTTTCCATCGTCTAATCGGTAAACTTCCAGCGTGCCTGTATCCGGTTCAAAAATGGCATAGTTTGGCACTTTGAGAACTTGTTCGTAAAATAACCATTTTCCCGGTGGATAAGTCGGTTTGACAGAATACTCTCCCCCTTCTGAGTCGGAGATAAATTCCATTACAATTAACGGAATATCTCCTTGTAATTGCGGAGTGTAACTACGTTTCACTTCTTCTCTAGATACGCGGATATTGGCTACATATCCCCAATCTGGTGCTTTAATCACCATTTTGCCGTTAACGGTGGCACAAATGCCATAATTTGTTGTTGTTAATGCTGTATCTGGCAGTCTTCCGGCTATTTCCAAGCTTTGTGTTAAAGCTGCTGCGAGAAGAGGTTGATTGATGTTATCCACTGGATCATTTGGTAATACAAAATCATCAGGTAATTTTTCCCAAATAACTTGAAATTTGTCTGTACTGGCAATCATGGTACTTTTAAGTAATAACAAACTTTAAATAATTTCTTGTTCGGCTTGAAAATCAACTTTATCGTAAATATCTGATAGAGAAATTTGAAATTGCAAAGACGCTAAAGATAATATACTAGTTTCGTCTTCATTTTCTGAGAAAATCCATTTGTTATTGTCTGTTTTGGAATATTGTTCTACATGAATTTTGTATTGGTCAATCAGAACGTATTCTTGAAAGCTGTGAATTGTGCGATAAGCTGCAAATTTTTCATCAATATCATACTTTCTAGTAGACTTGGAAAGGACTTCAGCAATCATCAAGGGATTAGTAATTGTATCTTTGCGTCCCTCGGAAAACTCTAAAGAACCTGCAACAACCATGACATCGGGATAAGTATGAATTCGCTTTTGGGAAATCCATAGACGTTGATCGGTAACGAATACTCGGTAAGGTTGACGCTTTAGAGCGAAATTGAGCGCTGCATAAAAATTACCAGCTATTTGATTGTGATTTGGTGTTCCACCTGTCATGGGTATGATTTGACCATCAATATATTCATTGCGATTCTCTAAAGTAATTTCCAGTTCCAGATACTCTTGAAGTGAATAGTAGCGTTGTTCTTGTAATTGCATAAGAATAAATACAGTCAAAAGTCAAAAGTCAAAAGTCAAAAGTCAAAAGTCATGAGTTAGGAATTCAATACTTATTTTTAATTAATAACTCTTAACTTTTAACTCCTGACTCCTAACTTTAATTTTAAGCTGGTTTCCAAGTACCGTGGAAGCTGTGAGGAATGACGCTGGGTAATCTGAGTTGACAAATAGGTTCTTCGTCTAACCTATCTGCATCAAATACCCAAACTTCACTATTATTAACATTGCCGTCGTAGACAACTGTTATCACCCAAGCTTCGTTTGTATTTTCAGCATCTTGGACGGAAATCGGTTCACTAGGATAGCGATTTTCTCCACAATCGGCTATTGTTAATTTTTCGGCTTGATGGTCGAAACGTGCGATCGCATTTAATATTTCTTCACTAATATCCGTTCCCTGCCGAAATGTGGAAAGATAAGTATACCGAGAAGCTTTTCCCACGTTTTCTGGTGGTACACTAGGAAATTCGCAGTGTCTGTCTAACACTTGCTCAATTGCTGTCACTTTCCCAGTTTGCGGATTAAGTTGCAATCTTGATAATGAACTCTTTGCGGTGGTGTGAGTTTCTCCTGTCGCTACTTCTTTGAGGTATTGGTTGGTTTTAAAGTCTTCATAACGTGCGATATCGACATTTACCAAACCGCTATCATCTACATAACCATTGCTGAAATGCCATTGATACCAAGGTTCAGTTTCACTGCGACTGACTAAGGTTAATGTTTCCTTATCTACAACCCAAATCTGAGTTCCTAATTGAGGTTTCCATTCCAAAGCATCGCTGTAGCTGCTTAATCCTATCAATACCGGGAGAGGATTCATCCGCACCGGGGGAATGCAAAATATTAAGTATTTCCCGGCTAAAACAAAATCATGCAGCAGTGGTGTACCATCAAGTTGAAATTGCGCTTTTTGAATTATTTTGCCTGTGCGATCGCTCTTATAAATATTCAACGTCGCATTTAATCCAGGGGTAACACCAAAGTTAAAAATCTCCTTGGTGTGCAAATCGCGTTTGCAGTGTGCAGAATAACTTAAACCCTCAGTTAATCCACTTAAATCATCTTCACCGAAAGTCTCCAGATTTTGCAAATCCAAAGCGTGAGGTTTACCCCCTTCCCACAGCGCTAAAAGTTTATCTGGTAGTGCTAAAACTGATGTATTAGCGGCATTTTTCACTGCTTTAGACCATTTATTCCACCCTGGCGCAGTCATGCCATAATTACCGTAAAGCAGCTTTTTGGCGGATTCTTCTTCTTTGTAACCAATAGTTTGCACGTAGCGATAAACACCTGTAGCACCTTCATCGGTGAAATGTACCGCTAAAATTGCCCCATCTCCATCAAACCAATGTCCCATACGGATATTACCGCGTTCTAGCCGCCCAGGTCCGTTACGGTAAAGTGTACCACGCAATCCTTCAGGTATTTTGCCAGAAAGGATTTGCAGTTGGGTGGGGGAAAATTCTTGTGCGGGTTGAGCGATCGCATTTGTCCAAGCTGGTTTTATTGACTTTTTGTTAATTGTATGCATACGATTCAATGCTAACTACTATGTCGTCCTTATATTTAAGCAACGATATCGAGACTTGATGTTGAAAAACCTGATATTATGTCCGGCATTGGGACAGATATTGTAGAGATGTTCCGGCAAATTGTAGAGACGTTCCACACCGAACGTCTCTACTGAGTGTTTTTATTTTTCTATTGCAAAGCTTGACCAAGGAAGATTTTTAGAGTACAAATGTACTAGTAAGTAATTAACAAATTGTACCTCAACGTCAGTAGGAGAGTAAAATTAATGAAGCTATCTAAGGTAGACTTGAGCAGTTTAATAGCGATCGCTCATTCTGAAGGATACTTGCAATTATTACTCGACCGAGGTTCAGAGCTAGAATTTGTAGAAATTCCTGCACCAATACAAGCTTACGAAGGATTGCAAGATTTAAACGAAATTATCGCTGATTCTCTTGCACTTCCCGCAGAAGAGGAGCCAATTGCCATGCTAAGTGTGAATTCATCAATGCCTGCATCTATAGGATACGACAAAAACGAGCAAATATTGCAGGTTGAGTTTCAGAATGGGGCAGTTTATCAGTATTCGGGAGTAGAGGAGGATACTTGGTCCGATTTACACGACGCTGATTCAATTGGCAGATATTATAATAACGAGATTAAAGGTAGATATGAGTGCGATCGCATAGATAACACACAAGATTTTGATGATTGTTGCGATTGAATAGGGAACTGGGGATTGGGTACTAGGGACTGGGGACTGGATATTTGATGAATGCAAAATGGCTGAAAATTCTTTATTGATAATTTTTACCTAATCCCTAGTCCCTGTTTAACTTAACTTAAATTTGTCCTTGAGCTTCTTGGATATCGCTTTCTGCTTGCTCCCAAATCGCTGAACGGACTTGATTTAGTTGAAAGAATTTCTGTGTAAATAGATTAGAAGTTTCTTTTAGCTTATATTTTTTAGTTAACGGAACATTTTTTATTTTAAAAGAATCAGGTATCCATAACACATTTCGGAATTCTATAATCCCAGCAGATAAAGAATTCTGGCATTTTCCTTGCTGGCAATATTGCCAAACAATTAAAGCATCATTATATCTATTTAAAGCACTTTTCAACGCCTTAGCACTGGGATGATTTTTTGTAACTGGAGCTTCTTTGAGAATATCAGTAAATTTTTTATTCAAATTCTTAACTTTGTTTACATAATCTTGATATTCAGTTTTACTATCAAGCGAATCAGCAAATTTATAAAAAAGCTTCACCAATGGTTCTATAAATCTCGAACCAATTAAATAATGAATACCTTGTATTTTATCTTGATAGATTAATATAGTATCTTGAGCTTTTTGGCTAATAGTTGTTCCTTTGGGAATAGTTTTTATAACTTTAATAGCATCTTTAACTTTTGATTCTGCTTCATTTAGAGTTTCTATATTTGGAGAATTTCGAGTAAGTTGATCAGCTTGATTCTTCAAATCTTCGGCACGATTAAAAGCGTTAACGGCTGTTTCTTCTTGCTGAAGTCTTTGATTAACTTCCTGAAATTGATTTTGAGAAAGTTTTAGCGCTTTTTGAGATTGAGCATAGGTATTTACATCATTAGGAATAGTTTTTAACAACTCGATAGATTTTTCTAAATCTGAGCGCATACCCTCCCATTCTTGAACTGAAAAAGTCATTTCATCATCAATACCTAAAGCTTTTCTACTCAACCTTTTTGCTTCAAAAAAGTTTTCTTTAGCATTAACGGTTTTTATACATGTAGAAAAGTTATTTAATTTCGTTTGAGCTTGTTGATAACCTAACCCTGGCAAATTAGGAACGCTATATAAAAGTCTGGTTGCTTCATTAAGTTTTTTAGAGGCATCTAAAAAATTAGTGTTTGCAGAAATATCAGTTTGACATGCCTGTATCAACAAAGCTTCAGATTGCTGAACTTTTTTCTCTTGTTCTTGCTTAAATTTAATCCAGCCAATCAAGCCACCTGTAAACATAACTACCGAAATCAATCCAATCAATACAAGCTTCTTATTTGGTATTTTATTATTATTTTCAGCTATATTCATTATTTTTATTTTTATTGCGAATGATCCGATAGAGACGTTCCACCGGAACGTATCTACTTTTTTTATTGGGACTATTGCAAGATATAAAAGTCCATATTTTGAATTTAAGAGTAAATGGTGCGTAATTTGTCAAAAAGTACACAAATGTATAAAAAGTACCTCTTGCGAAGTACGCTTTCATCAAATTATAGCCGGAAATTCGCGGCAAACACGTATTCAATTGGTGTTATTGTTTGGTGTATGAAAGCGATGTCTAAGGACAAGTTGAGGAAGGTGTCTTGTGTACACTTACCCCATAAGCAGACATAAAATGCAACAATCACCCTAATCTGTGGGAAGCGAGGCAATTAATTGCTGAAAGCGCTTATGTTTGACAATTTCATCAAAATCTATGTCAGTTTCTGCGTCTTCCTTGTAACTTGGATTCAAGTCAATTGAGAAGTGCAGATTTTCTAAGGCTAATTCAACTTTTCTTTGCAGCGCGTAACAGGCTGCTTTGTTGTAATATGCATTAGCATAGTCAGGCTGAATTGAAAGCGCTTTATCGAAGCATAAGAGCGCTTCCTCATCACGTCCTAGCCTAACTAAAGCATAACCTCGGTGATTCCAAGCTTTATATGAGTCAGATTTCAACTCTATAACTTTATCAAAAGAAGCGATCGCTTGTTCATATTCTTGCAACTCTTCTAGCGCTAAACCTCGATTAAACCACGCTACTGCGTCATCTTTTTTAAATTGCGTCGCTTTATCAAACGAGATAAAAGCTTCTTGATGTCGTCGCAAATTTCCTAACGCAACGCCGCGATCGCGCCATGCTTGATGATAATCTGGTTTCAGTTCAAGTGCTTTGTCATAGCAAGCGATCGCGTCATTGTATCGTTTCACCCTCGAATTAGCAATACCTAGCTTAAACCAAGCTACAGCTTTCTCAGGTTCGATTTTAACAGCTTTATTATAGCAGGCGGTCGCCTCTTCATAGCGTCTTTCTAATAATAAAGCATCTCCTTTTTCCAGATAATCATCAGCATTCAACTTCACTCGAGGAGATGTAGGTTCTTCTAATACTTCCGGCTGTTTCGATTCGTGTATTTTTTCTTCAACTGCACGATTTACCGCTTCTTGAATTAATGGAGGGGAACTTTCCGAAACTTCCTGTATAATTAACTCTTTTCTTTGTTGAGCATTTATCTGTAATTTAGATAGTTTAGCTACATCTGACTCTACTTTTTCTAGCTTTTTCAGGATTCTATCCTTTTCTTGTTCTGCATCTTTCTGTAATTCAGAAATAAGCTCTGAACCGAATTTTTCTAAATTATCTACAATTAACTCTTTTCGTCGAGCAGCATTTTCTTGCGCTTTATAAAGTTGAGAGGCAAATTCTGAATAGGTTTTTTCTAAATTTTCAATATATTTATTTTGTTGCTGTTGCGTTTCTGATTGGAATTCATCTTCTAATTTTTTCAGATTCTCCAGCGTCACATCTTTTTGCTGCCGCGTTTCTGACTCAAATCCTGATACTTGAGATTGCAATTCTGCTTCTAGCTTTTTCAGATTTTCCAGCGTTACATCTTTTTGCTGTTGCGTTTCTAACTGAAATTCTGATAATTGAGATGTAAACTCAGACTGTATACTTTGTAAATTACCCAGCGTTACATCTTTTTGCTGCCGCGTTTCTGACTGGAACTCTGATATTTGATATTGTAATTGTGCTTCTAGCTTTTTCAGATTTTCCAGCGTTACATCTTTTTGTTGTTGCGTTTCTGATTGGAATTTTGATATTTGAGATGTAAACTCTGATTGTATGTTTTGTAAATTACCCAGCGTTACATCTTTTTGCTGTTGCGTTTCTGACTGGAATCCTGATACTTGAGATGTAAACTCTGATTGTATACTTTGTATATTTTCAAGGATGCGAACTTGTTCTTTTTGGGCATTTAACTGTAATTTTGAAAATTTATCTATGCCCGCAGATTCTGATTTTAATAAATTATCTAACGTTATATCTTTTTGTATTTGAGCATCTGACTGTAACTCAGATAGTTTAGAAGCGAAATCAAATTCTAAATTTGTTACTTTTTGTTTAGCCGTTTGGATTTGAGTTTCTAATTCTGCTAATAATTTATCTTTGGATAGTAATAATTCGTATGTCAATCTAGATAAAGTATCTTTTTCTAGCTTTATATTTTCTTGTAATCCTGCGGCTTCTGCTTCTAAAGCATCGGTAATATCTTTAACTTGTTGTATAATATTTTCAGCTTCTTGTTTGACAGAGATTAACTGATTTTGTAATTGTTCAACTCCCTGTATCTGTTTCATCGCTGATAGAACGATCGCACGAATTACCGCTCGACGAAATAGCCAAAGTGAAGCGATCGCACTCACGGGAAGTAAAGTTAATATAACTAGCCAGGTATTGCTTTGGATAGTTCTACGACTTAAAGCGCGATCGACTTCAGATTGCACTTGCTGTTGAATTCGCACCTCTTCTCGATTCGATATAGTCGTTGGGGTTTGCTGGGCAAACACCTGTGAGGCAGGTTGACTTCTAGCAACACCAACAGACAGCACAAAGCTAGAAAAGACAATAGCGCTTCTCAATATTAAAGCAGAAACGCGCCTAGAGCCGCTTTGAGTTGATTTTCGTATATGCGCTCCACGGGGAAAACCGCAGGCTAGGCTAGAGTAGACGAGCTGCTTTTTGCTCTTCATACAAACCATCCGTATCCGTTGGTGAGTTTTTTTAGTAGCGAACCTATCTCTAATCTAGCAGCCCTGATTGAAGCGTCCCAATTTTGTCACCGACACCCGCGCATAGTGCAGCGTTGTGCGTATTAAAATCATCTTAGCCTGCGGAGGCAGGCTTTGTTTGTATAGCCGAGCCAGTGCGTTGCGGAGGTTCCCTCCGTTGTAGCACCTGGCGTCCAGGCTTCTAGCCTGTAGGCTCTTTTTCGTTTTTGCGTATATTATCGTTCATCGTTTGAACCTTGAAAAGTATCAAAAGCATCAAAAGCTAGTCCCAAACCCCAGCCCAAGATGGGCCAATAAGCCCAATTTAAGTTACCATCTGTCATAAAATCGATCACAACTAAGAAAGTGTTAATGATGAGATACAAAAAAAGATGTGTCTTAAATTTGCGGCGACGACTATTACTCATATTATTTAATACCTGCTTTGCACGTTGTTTTTCCGATTGCTGGATTAACTGTTTTTCTGCGTCTGCGATCGCTTCTTGAGATATCCCCAAATCTGCCGCCATTTCCAACAATTCCTGACGGGAAAAATCTCTACCCTCTGCCTTTTGTGTCATGGCTAGCTGGAGAATTTGTTGTACATCTTCTGAACGATAGGAATTTGACATGCTTTTCTCCTTTGACAGCAGAAACTGGAGACTGGGGAAATATCGTAGACAATTTTCCCAATCCCTAATATCTAACCCTTTTACCTTTTTTTTATTTATAATTTTGTGCCTTATGCAGCCATCAGTTGTCAGATAAGAAAAGAAGGAACGGGCAACAGGCAACAGGGTAATCTCCATAACTCTCAGCGAGAGATTAGCAGCAAAAAACTGTCACGCAGGCTACTCCATAATTTAGTATGATAAACAAGTAAGGCTAAATAGTAAGAACAAGGAGGCACACCTTTGGCTAAGAAAGTAACAATCACACTTGATGAAGATATTTTGGCTTTTATAGATAAGCGAGGTGCTAATAATGGAGAAACTCCTAACCGTAGTGGATATATCAACGATGTCTTGAGTCAGCATCGTCGTACAGTCTTAGAAGCAGAGATGATTGCAGCGCTTCAAGAAGATGCTAACGACCCAGAGTATCAGGAAGAAATCGCACTTTGGGATTGCGTCGCTGGGGATGGAATTGAATAATGCCTAAAGGTAACTTAACTTATCGACGTGGAGAAATACGCTTTTGTAAACTTGACCCAACAGTGGGTACAGAATTGCGAAAGACACGCTCTTGCCTAATTGTTCAGAACAATATAATGAACCAGCACGGTTTGTTAACAGTTGTAATGCCATTCAGACCAGGAAGTAAAAATGCTCCTTATGTTGTTAATGTCGTAGCATCTGCTATGAATGGTTTAGACCAAGACCGTTACATTGATGTTGGACAAATTCGCAGTATTGATAATAGCCGAGTTCTTAGCTTAGTAGGAGTGTTGGAGGAAGAATATTGGCAATCAATTCGTGCAGCATTGAATATAGTACTTGAATTTTCTTGATAAATCACCAATTAACCAGAAATTAAATGAAAATTTCTCCTCTTCTTTGTATGAGTGGTATTACAGCAACTATTATTTAGTCTGACAGCAATATATCCC
>JBPCQW010000463.1:0-4525 GCA_050997715.1 Hassallia sp. | reverse complement strand
TATCGAGAACAACTTGCCGGTAAAGCCGGTATCGGTCAATTGCAGCGCGGCAGCGAACGATTTTTACGTGGCTTGTATAAGTCATTGCAATATTTAAGTGACCCAGCAGAACGCTTTGACAAACTTGTGTATGCCTACGGTCAGATTGGTTACTTAAATGCCGCGATTCAGGGTCTTTTGTCATCAAATAAAAAATAGAAATAACTACTTAATATGTCATCCAAAATACCAGTTTCCGTATTAATTCCCGCAACAAACGAACAAGTCAACTTACCGGCTTGCCTCGCTAGCGTCGCTGTTGCCGATGAAGTGTTTGTTGTAGATTCTCAAAGTACCGATAAAAGCGAGGAAATTATAAAAAGTTACGGCGCAAACCTCGTACAGTTCCAGTTTAATGGACGCTGGCCCAAAAAGAAAAATTGGTCTTTAGAAAATCTACCTTTCCGTAATGAATGGGTGTTAATTGTCGATTGCGATGAGCGCATCACCCCTGAACTCTGGTCAGAAATTGCTCAAGCTATTCAAAATTCCGAACATGATGGTTATTACCTCAACCGGCGAGTATTTTTCTTAGGTAAATGGATTCGCCACGGTGGTAAATATCCTGATTGGAACCTACGTTTATTTAAGCACGCCAAAGGTCGCTACGAAAATCTCAACACCGAGGATATTCCCAACACTGGTGACAACGAAGTTCACGAACACGTTATTTTACCGGGGAAAGTTGGATATCTGAAAAACGATATGCTTCATGAAGACTTCCGCGATTTGTTCCACTGGTTAGAAAGACATAATCGCTATTCCAACTGGGAAGCGCGTGTTTATTTCAACATTCTCACAGGTAAAGACGACAGCGGCACTATTGGCGCAAATTTATTTGGTGATGCGGTGCAACGCAAGCGCTTTTTGAAAAAAGTCTGGGTACGCTTGCCATTTAAACCATTTTTGCGGTTTATTTTGTTCTACATTATTCAGCGCGGCTTTTTGGATGGCAAAGCTGGATATACCTACGCTTGTTTGTTGAGTCAATATGAATACCAAATTGGCGTGAAACTCTACGAATTACGTAGTTGTGGTGGACAACTAAATACTACTAGCACCCCCAAAGTGGCGCCACCATCCCTCAAGCCGGAAATTCAACAAACGGCAATTTAAGGGACTGGGAACTAGGGACTAGAGACTGGGGACAAGGGGGACAAGGGGACAAATATTTCTTCTTTACCCTTTACGCTTTCCCCCTCCTCAAATTGCCCCATGCCCAATCCAAAATCTAAAATCCAAAATTTGATGTCTCAGTTGCATGTGAGCAAACAACCGTCGGCAGTCGATGCAGAACCTTTTGTAGATTTACGCAAGTATGACCAATCCTGGTTTGATCGGGGTCGTCCGGGTTGGTATATTTTCTTTTGGTGGTTTGTACAAGCGATCGCCTTTCCACTTACTCCTCAGCCCCTCAGTAATCTGCGTTGCGCTATACTCCGCCTATTTGGGGCAAAAGTCGGCAAAGGTGTCTTAATTCGCCCTACCGCCCGTTTCACATACCCGTGGAAAGTCAGCATTGGCGATTATAGCTGGATTGGTGATGATGTAGTTTTATACAGCCTTGATCAAATCCACATCGGCTCACACTGCGTAATTTCCCAGAAAAGTTATCTATGTACTGGTACTCATGACATCAAAGATCCAGCCTTTGGACTGAAAACAGCAATTATCACCATTGGTAATGGAGCATGGGTAACAACAGATTGTTTTGTAGCCCCAGGAGTGACAATTGGCGCTAACGCCGTAATCGGCGCTCGTAGCAGTGTTTTAAGTGACATACCCGCAGGGCAAGTTTGTTGGGGAAATCCCTGTCGTCCGAGGTATGCGCGGGAGAGAAAGTAGCGATAGATACTCACTCTTTTAGTCGCTCGGCGAGTTCATACAATCATAAATAAAAAAGAGCGATCATACATTGGTCGATAGTGTGATCGCTATGAATCTATTAAATATTTGTAAAACACACTCGAATAATTAAAATATTCAAAGCGCCTGCATTTGTTAATGTTATATCTAGCAGGTAAATTTCTTAATGGATACTTACGATAAACGTTGTCAGCTAGGTGCTTCTCGTCGTCGGCTTGAAGATGCTCAAGCTCTGCATAGCCAGAAGCGTTGGACAGGTTCTATTTATCTTGGTGGTTACGCGATTGAATGCTCCTTAAAGTCTCTCATCTGTCACGAGGAGGGTAAAAATAACTTTAAAGATACAAAAATTTTCCAAAAGGGACTGCAAGGAGCTAGCCTACATAATTTAACAACATTACTAAGCGCTTTGACTGTTGTACAACGTACTATACAACTAGATCGTACTGGTACTTATCGAGAGGCATGGAATTTAGTTTCATCTGTTTGGCGTAACGATGAATTACGATATTCTGACAAAACCGGAGAAGAGGAAGTAAGCAAAAAATTCATTAAGGCAGTAGAAACTCTGCACGGATTCCTGCTAGACAAACAAGGTGAGGCATCATGACACAATCAATTACTTTAACACCTCAAGCTCTTGAGAAGTATTTAAGCAATCATTTCAGTGTTGAAGATCAACAAGTACAGGTGAGTGTCAAGCGTACTTCACTAGGCTGGCTAAAGCTTCGGATTATTACAAGCTGTTTTGAAGGGCAAGCATTAGTTGAGCGTGAAGAAAGAATTGACAATCTACTAGCCAGTTTTAATCCTCAGCTTAATCTGGGTCAATATCCAATTGCTGGTTATGACTTGTTGACTCCACAGGAAGGGTCTATTGCACCTCCCCAATATATTCAGTTACCTCTTTGGTCAGATATCTTAATGGCTCCGGAACCTGACGAGCCAATGGTATTGGATGAAGATAGTCCTAAAAAACCTCTGGTTGTCACTTTTTACTCTTTTAAGGGAGGAGTAGGTCGCTCTACAGCTTTAGGATTGGTAGCAGGTATACTGGCAACCCGCAACCGTAGGGTGGTAGTGGTTGATTTCGACTTGGAAGCTCCTGGAATTTCAATTATGTTTCAGCCAGATATTGAAAATACCAGTGGAGAACAGTATGGGGTGCTAGATTACCTACACCAACGCAACCTGACTCCTGAAGAAAATATTCCGAATATTGGTGATTGTATCCGCCAAATCAACTTACAAACTCGCGGCGAACTTTTTTTAGTACCGGTAGGAGAATATGACGAAAATTATATTCATCGGCTAGCTGACTTGGATATGCGGTCTTTCTATAGGTCTGGCAATAATGCAGTTGAGCAATTGATGGAAGATATTAAAGCGCAACTAGATCCAGATGTAATTTTGATTGATGCTCGTCCTGGATTTAATGACGTAGGTGCGATCGCACTTTTCGATCTAGCTGATACTGCTATCATTTGTTTTTCACCAACTGGGCAGAACTTTGAGGGGTTGCGTTGGGTTGTGCAAGCAGCTCGAAAACAACAAGAATATCAAGGTAAGCCTGATGTGCGATTTCTACTAACACCTGTGCCAGCAGTTGCAGCTGAACAACATCAAGTTTGGATAAATAAAGTTGAGAGTTGGATTGAAGACAACTGGGGTTTACCAAATGGAATCACTGTTGGGCAACTTTACCACGAAGTTCTATACAATCCGAATATCACAACTTTGTCTAGTCTAGTCAACGATGTACCTAAGAGTTTAATAGATGCTTATTTATCTCTTGCTGATACAATTGATGCAAGTTTGCCAGATATTAAACCTAATATAGTAAATAAAACTATTGATTTCCGAAGAAGTATTTTGAATGAGCTACAGTTTCAGGCAGCAACTGCTCAGGAACTAGAACCAGATAATATTCCAAATATATTTCAACGGACAGAAGATTTTCCTAAATTTCTGAGTAATAGAACTTGGTTAATTCGTGGTGCTAAGGGAACTGGAAAAAGCCTTTTATTTCGACTGTTTGTAGAAAAGCCAGACGCAGCTAAAGAATTAGCGATGGTGGATGTGACCTTAAATAATGTTAATTTTATTCCAGGGCATGGTCAGCCCAGAGTATCGGGAAGCATTCTCGAAAGTGGCGATCTGGCAAGCTTAGAACAGCAAGTTGGTGAGGATGACTGGCAATTTTTTTGGCTAAACTATGGTCTTTTACAATTATGTAATCGTAAATCTGAGTTACGTTCGCTTCCTGGTTTAGATGAAAATTTGGTAGCATTAAGCGCTCAAGAACACCCTTCTCATGCTGAAATTATTTCATGGTTGGTAGAGCGATCGCAATCTCCCCAAGCCAGACCGCAAGCAACTGATGAGTTACGTGCAATTGACCGATGGTTACAGCAGAATAATCAAGCTGTGTGGTTGCTTTATGATGAGCTAGATGCTGGCTTTGGTTCTACATATCAAAAAGATTATGAGCGACGCCGACGCTCCCTTGAAGCATTGCTTTCCTGGTGGTTGGAAAGCGGAACAAGTCTCAACCACATTCGTCCCAAGATATTTTTACGCGAAGATATCTGGAACCAGCTCAACTTCACCAATACAGGAC
>JBPCQW010000433.1:0-5966 GCA_050997715.1 Hassallia sp. | reverse complement strand
CCCAATCCCCCCCTCCGTAGTACAGACGCGATTAATCGCGTCTGTACCCACTCCCCCACTCCCCCCCTCCCCCCCTCTTGATTCACCCCTAATAATTGCTGGCAAAACTTTCCAATCTCGGTTGATGACGGGAACTGGTAAATATCGCAGCGTTGAGGAAATGCAGCAAAGTATCATCGCTAGTGGTTGCGAAATTGTGACTGTTGCGGTGCGACGAGTACAAACTAAAGCACCCGGACATGAAAATTTAGCGGAAGCACTCGATTGGACAAAAATCTGGATGTTGCCGAATACCGCAGGTTGTCAAACCGCAGAAGAAGCGATTCGCGTTGCTCGTTTGGGACGGGAAATGGCAAAGCTATTAGGACAGGAAGATAATAATTTTGTCAAGTTGGAAGTGATACCTGATGCGAAATATTTACTTCCCGATCCGATTGGGACGCTGCAAGCAGCAGAACAACTGGTGAAAGAAGGTTTTGCTGTATTGCCTTATATCAATGCCGACCCCATGTTAGCGAAACGTTTGGAAGAAGTCGGTTGTGTGACTGTAATGCCTTTGGCTTCACCGATTGGATCTGGACAAGGGCTGAAAACAACGGCGAATATTCAGATCATTATTGAAAATGCTGGTGTCCCGGTGGTGGTGGATGCGGGAATTGGAGCGCCGTCAGAGGCAGCGCAAGCGATGGAAATGGGCGCAGATGCTTTGTTGATTAATAGCGCGATCGCTCTGTCTCAAAACCCCGCAGCAATGGCTCAGGCGATGAATATGGCTTCCGTCGCTGGTCGTTTGGCATATCTTGCCGGCAGAATGCCTATTAAAAATTATGCCAGCGCAAGTTCACCCCTTCAGGGGACGATTACTAGCTAGGGACGCTTGGACGTGGGGAGAGATCAATTAATTTCCCTTGCCTCATAAGAATGCAAAACTTATAAGTGCAAGATAATACTTGTTAAGAAATGTAAAGATTTATATCGAAAATGTAAAGTAAAATCTGAAGTTTCTGTAACATTAAATAAACAAACACAAGTAAGGAATCGATTCATGCCGTATACAACAGAAGAAGGCGGTCGTCTCAATAATTTTGCCCGTGAACCAAAGGTATATCAAGCGGAACCTCCCAACGATGGACAAAAGCGCAACTATATTTTCCTGGGAATTGCCGCTACAGTTTTGGTTGTGAGCTTGATTTTTGTAGCCTTCTCTGTTTCCAATGTGGCTTGATAAAGAGTTTTTTTTGACAATAGTATTGTGCGTGTTGAAGCTTATTTAATTGAGCGATCGCCTAAAGAATGGAGCTTGCATAAATAAAGTTGCAAGCGTACTGTACAGAAAATTTAATCTTTACACTTTTTCGGGTTCCCAATTTTTGAGGAACCTAATTTTTTGGGGAAATAGCACTTGACATGACAAAATAATGGGTATATAAACAGCACTAACAAAATTAATAAATATAATTTTATACTGTGATTTTTTTCCGATTGGGTAGAAGACATCGGTAATAATTCTTTTTCTAGTCCCCAGTAAAGAGTCCGCAGTTCGCAGTTCCTAATCCCTAGTCCCCCGATTTATCCTGAATAGACGAAGAACCACTTGAAAATCATAGTCATAGCTAGACTTTTAGGCTGCTTGCATAAACTCCTTTTTGCTAGGGGGGACAGTGCTAAGTACGGTCTTTGCCGCAAGGAACTGTCTGTGATGTAAACTATGTTTTGGCTATGACGCCCCCATGAGCGTGAATGATACTGGACACACCAATAATTCTGCCTGGAATCGGCAAGTATATCACCGTCTGAAACTGGCTCTGAGTCTTCGCTTGCGACGACAAATCTTTTTGGCGGTATGTGATGATTTAAACTTGAGAAATCAGGTTGCGGCTCGTTTGCATTCAACTTTGGCTTTTCCGGTTGGACAAGTATTGTATCAGCCAACAGATTGGCAAGAAAGCAGCACACCAGCTTATCCGCGATTAGTGACATTGCGGTTGAATTTGAGCGACCCCAATCCGATGGCGCAAATAAATCAATGGTTAACTAATTATCCACCCCCACTTGTTGGAGCATCAAAAGACTCACCTGGACGACCTTTGCCAATTCCGGCATTTCAAATTGTCGGAGTAGAGCAGTTAACCAAGCAACCAGTAGCAGTACAACGTTTATTTTTGCATTATTTGCGCTTAACTGAGCAGCATTTATCTCTCCAAGAATCGAATCGATTCTTAGAATCTAGCTTGTTGCTGTGGGTACCGCGTCCTTGGTTACATGCTATCCAGCAGTCTGCACCGCAGTTTTGGCGTTGTCGTACTGGTGTGTTTATGTTTGCCGGCGAACCCACCCCGACGACGCAAAAACAAACTTCTCCAGAACGATTATCGAGTTCGAGAAATTTGGATTTAGTCAGTTTTGAGGATGCGATTGTTGAAGAATCAGTTACGCAAAGAGAAATCACAGAAGCTGCTTCTAGCAATTTAAATTTCCCGGAAGATTTCGATTTTCAGACAGAAACCCCAGTTAATCGCGGACACAAACCAAAAGAAGTTCCTGAGCCAAAATCAGAATTATTCATCACTCCCCCACCAAACGAAGAGACTGCTACATCCAGCCAGAGTGATATCCCATTGCTGTCGAGTTTGCCTCATGTTAGCAAAGAGTTAAGTGAGTTAGTACTGGCAACAATTAATAATAAAATCGCTCAAGAAGATGACATTTTGCAACCTCAACAAATGCTTTTGGAAATTGAGGAATTACACTCACGACCAGAAGCGAATGAGGAACTAGCAGCAGCTTATCATCGCTTAGGAAATTTATATCGGATTCGCATCGAGCAAGGACAGTCAACGTTAGAAAACTTGATGGTAGCAATTCTTGCCTATCAAGAGGCTGTGACTCATGACGAAACCTCACCCCAAGTACCAGATATATTAAATGACTTAGGTACACTTTATTGGATGCTGTACCGCACACCTCCGAATTCTGAGGAGGGACAAGCTTATATAGAACAGGGAATTAAATTTTATCAGTTAGCTTTAAACATGATTGCACCCCAAACACACCCGGATACTTATGCACGGGTGCAAAATAATTTGGGCACAGCTTATGGTGATTTAGCTCGTTTTTCTAATCCCTCAGAAAGTTGGTTGCAAGCAGTTTCAGCTTACAGTGAGGCTTTGCGCTATCGGACAGCGGAAATGGAGCCGTTGAAGTATGCTGCTTGCCAAAATAATTTAGGTACTGCTTATTGGCATTTAGCGCAATATAATCAACCGATGGTGCATTTGAAGAAGGCGATCGCATCTTATAACGAAGCACTAGCTCTGTACAGTAGCGACAACGAACCCCTCAAATATGGCATGATTCAAAATAACATCGGCACGGCTAACTGGAATCTAGCACAATACGAAAATCCGGCAGAGAATTTACACCAAGCGATCGCTGCCTACAACGAAGCTTTAAAATATCGTACACCCGTTAACGTTCCCACAGCAGCAGCTGCCACACAAAATAATCTTGGCACTGCTTATTGGCATTTGGCAAATCTATCTCAAACAACAAAAGAAGCGCGGCACAAGTTTCTTGAACTTTGCATCAGCGCATACGAAGAAGCCCTTGCCCTTGGTCATTCACTGAATCCTCTATCTTTAAGTTTTGATATTTTTGCTGCTCACAATAACCTCGGACTAGCTCATTATCAACTAGCAACAGACCAGTATTTTACTGACGATAAAGCAGTTCGTTCTCAACACTTAGAAGCCGCTTTAGATAACCATTTACAAGCTTTAAATAATTTGAGCAAACAACCAGAAGCTTATCAAACAACCTTCAATTATGTGGTGAAAACAGTTCGTGCATTCCACAATGAATTAGGAATACATGGACAAAACCTTGCTTTATCTAAAGTTCCAGGTCAGTTGTTGCCAGACATTTTATCAAAGTTGTGATTTTCTAGATTGGGTAAAACATCTTCGATTTGTTTTCTTACTTCACGACTCACATAACAATCAGTATTAAGGCAATCTTTGAGTAGCATCCACAATTTTTCATCAGATGCCGATAAACTCTCTATTTTGTGTTTCATTAACAGTAAAAAATAATCTGCATTCGGTAACATTTCTACTGTGAGCAAAAATATTTCTTGCCAGCGTTTCTCAGTTATATGGCTAACTAAGTTTTGAAATACTTCTTCAGCTTGCAACGCTGAACTATAAACGATTTTTTTGGCGGCAAAGTATTCATGAAAAGCAAGATGAGAAAAAGAGTAAATTCCTTTTGCCCGCTCAACCAGTAAACTATGCTGAACTTCAATAGACTTCAAAATAGCTTCGCTGTCAAATTGCAGTGCTTCTGAGTCAATATTGACATCAGGTAAATTACGAATGTAATCGATAATTTGCTGTTCAACAACTTTTGGTTTGAAGAAGTACTCACCACTTACAAAAGTATGCCAAGCAATTTGGCTCAGTAAATCTTCCTTGCGTTGCACAGAAAGTTGTTTGTAAATTTCGTCTCGCTCTATACCACGTTTGGCATCCCATTTTTTCAATAAAATATCCACCGCTTCTTTATAAAGCTCTGAGCTATTAGTAGGAAAATCAGCTATTTCTTCAAATACTAAACATAGTAATGTTAGTAGAAGAGGACTATTTGCTAATTCTTTGATCTGCTGGTTTTCTGGCAATTTTTGTAAAAATAGTTTTATTTTTGATGGGTCTTTTATCTGAAACCAATTAACAACAAAATTAATAATTTCTCGCTCATCAAAATCAGCAATTTCTACTTCCACAAACTGCTCGAAAGTATATTCTACTGCCGCAATTCGCGAAGTAATTGCAAAAATATTGTCTGAAAACAGGTTAGTAAATTCTCGAATTTCCTTAATTATACGACTCATGTCTTCTTGTCTGACTTCATCCAATCCATCAAATAAAAGTAGTATTTTACCCTGAGATAATAATTTTTTAATACTCGTATCTTGACTGTGTTGTGAACGAAATGCCTGTTCTACAAATTGAGTAATATATTTCAGTAATCCAGGTTTTTCGGCAGCTTCTGCAAAGTTTTTTAAGGTGACAAAAATTGGCACTAAATGAGTCTGAAATTCACCTGCAATGCACTGAATTGCTAAATACTTTAAAAATGTGGTTTTCCCAGATCCAGGTTTACCCAAAATCATTAACTTGGGATATTTTTTTATTGCTTCTAATCCTGGTACTGGTTTTTCAGTTATTCGTGAGAGTCCAAAGCGTTGAAAATCCTCAAAGTTAGTTTCTTGAAGTAGTTCATTTCCTAACCGTCGTCGTCCGGTAATTTTTTCTAAGATGTTGATATCAGTGTAGATATTATTCAACTTCATAGGCTGAGTCATATCTAATACCCGCATTGTGCCGCAGCGTTCTAAAATGCTGGGTTTTATCTTTTCACGTATTTGTTGTACCAGATTATCAAGCTCGGAAATGCTTGCTGTGTCGTCTGTATCATAAAGCGATCGCACACTAGCAATATCAACCCAATCTAAATCTAAGAATTCACAGATTTCCAGAAAAATGCGACGATCAACTAGTTTACCTTGAAAAAACTTGCTAACTGGCTGACGGGTAATCAAGAGTGCGTTTGCCAAGTACTGCTGCGTCACTGAACGATTAATGAGTGCAGCTTGTGCTTTCTTGATGCCTTCAGAAGATGCTTGGAGCGATCGCTCGATCCTGATTCACTTGGCTTTCTCATTGAACAGACTAAGTTAGCCGAAGATGTCGCTTCCCCACAACAGCAGCTAGAGTTGCGGCAAATTCGGCACGAATGGCAAAAAGCCTACGCATCAAAGGTTCCATTATCTGAAACCCATGAGCTAATGGAGCGTTTAGCTCAACGCTACAAGATTATCAGAAATTCAGCGCCTTCTGGAGCGCAACGAACTTTTGAGATGGAATCTATCGCCGGACGGATGCGGGCATTAGCGCAAGATGTTAGTT
>JBPCQW010000431.1:0-7375 GCA_050997715.1 Hassallia sp. | reverse complement strand
GAAATTAAAATTCGCTTACTCTCAAATTCTTCCAATACCTGATCGAATGTATCTGAGTTGAAAGAGGGGTAAGGGGGTGCATGAGAAGAAGAGATTTTTATTTGTACAGGTGTACGCAGTTCTTTCAGGGGTAGTTGGCGCAAGTGTAACGGCAGAAACGTAGATGATTTACAGATTTTGCTTTTTGCAAACCCCAAAATCCGGGTAAATTGAAAAGATAAGCGATCGCTTGTCATCTTGCGGGAGCTTATGCTTACACGTAAAGCTAACATTTGTGTGATCCGTGCTTTTAAGGATGACTTAGAGCAAAATTAAACTGATGATTAAGTATCATTCGATCAAAGTAAACTGGCTTGTGGTTGAGGAATAAATTTTTATGAAGGCGATGATTCTGGCAGCGGGTAAAGGTACTCGCGTGCGTCCAATTACTTACACAACTCCCAAACCGATGATTCCCATCCTGCAAAAGCCAGTGATGGAATTTTTACTAGAGCTGTTACGTCAACATGGCTTTGACCAAATTATGGTTAACGTTAGCCATTTGGCTGAGGAAATTGAAAACTATTTCCGTGATGGTCAGCGGTTTGGGGTGCAGATTGCCTATTCTTTTGAAGGGCGAATTGATGACGAAGGTAAACTGGTAGGGGAAGCTATTGGTTCGGCTGGCGGAATGCGCCGTATCCAAGACTTTTCGCCATTTTTTGACGATACTTTTGTGGTGTTGTGCGGTGATGCCTTGATTGACCTAGATTTGACAGCTGCGGTTAAGTGGCATAAATCGAAAGGGTCGATCGCTACCATCATTACAAAATCTGTTCCATTGGAAGAAGTTCCTAGTTATGGTGTGGTTGTCACCGATGAAGATGGTCGCGTCAAAGCATTCCAAGAAAAACCGTCAGTCGAAGAAGCTAAGAGTACCAATATCAATACTGGTATTTACATCTTTGAGCCAGAGATATTTAATTATATCCCCTCCGGCATAGAGTATGACATCGGTGGCGATTTGTTTCCCAAACTGGTAGAAATAGATGCCCCCTTTTACGCCATTCCAATGGACTTTGAATGGGTAGATATTGGTAAAGTACCAGACTACTGGCGGGCAATTCGCGGTGTGCTGCTACGCGAAATTAAAAATGTGCAAATTCCCGGTCACGAAGTTGCTCCAGGAATCTACACTGGCTTAAATGTTGCCGTGAATTGGGACAAAGTGGATATCACAGGTCCTGTTTACATCGGTGGCATGACCAGGATAGAAGACGGCGCAAAAATTGTTGGTCCGACGATGATTGGTCCCAATTGTTGGGTATGTAGTGGTGCAACCGTTGACAACAGCGTGATTTTTGAATACTCGCGCCTGGGTCCTGGGGTAAGCTTGGTTGATAAGCTGGTGTATGGGCGTTACTGCGTTGATAAAACTGGTGCGTCGATAGATGTCAAAGCTGCTGCTTTAGACTGGTTAATTACCGATGCTCGTCAAGCAGTACCATCTCATACCCCAGCTGAACGGCAAGCGATCGCTGAATTGTTGGGAACAAACGGCAGTTAGTTGTTAGTTGTTACAAAGTAGAGACGCGAAATTTCGCGTCTCTACAACCACTAACCACTAACTCCTAACCATTACCATCAAGATATGTGTACCGCCGCAAACTTTGTTCGTAAGTTTGCAGCAGTCGCTGAGACTCCGCTAGGGTGATGCGATTTTCTTCTAAAGCTTGCTCGCAACGCTGGCGGATTTTTTCTACCAGATCCTCGGAGTCGTACTGCACGTAACTGACAACTTCGCTCATGGTGTCACCTTTAACGACGTGTTCAATCTGATAACCTTTCGGGGTTAGTTGGATATGAACGGCGTTGGTGTCGCCAAATAAGTTATGCAAATTGCCCATGATTTCTTGGTAAGCTCCATTTAGGAACATCCCTAAATAGTAAGGTTCTCCTGGCTTGAAGGTGTGCAGTTCTAAAACTGATTTAACATCGCGCAGGTCAATAAAACGATCTATTTTGCCGTCACTGTCGCAGGTAAGATCCGCCAAAATTCCGCGCCGCGTCGGTTCTTCTCCCAAGCGGTGTATCGGCATGATCGGGAATAGTTGATCAATCGCCCAACAATCTGGTGCTGATTGAAACACTGATAGATTGATGTAATAGATGGAAGCCATGATTTTCTCTAGGTCTTCCAGTTCGTCGGGTACGTATTCTTCCTGCCTGGTAATGTCAAGAATTTTATGACAACAAGCCCAGTAGAGCCGCTCTGCTTTGGCTCGTTCTCTGAGGCGCAAAATTCCCAAGTTAAAGCGGCTGATGGCTTCTTCTTTAAATTGAGCAGCGTCGTGGTAGAACTCTTGAAAATTTTCTTTGTTGATGCCTTGGTAGGTTTCCCAAAGGTAATTAATAACCGGGGGTTCTCCCTCTTGTGGGGGTTCTGGTGGAGCGAGGGGAATCTCGCTGGTACTGAGAACGTCAAAAATCAGTACCGATTGATGGGAAGCGATCGCGCGTCCACTTTCACTAATCAGTGTTGGTACAGGTATTTGCCGTTCGGCACAGGTATCTTTTAACTCTGCCACGATATCGTTGGCATAGTTTTGCATGTTGTAATTTTTCGAGGCATAGAAGTTGGTTTGCGAGCCGTCGTAATCTACACCCAAGCCACCGCCAACATCAAGATATTTCATATCGGCTCCCAGCATCGCTAATTCTACGTAGATGCGGCTGGCTTCTTGAATGGCATCTTTAATTACATTAATGGCGGAGATTTGCGAACCGATGTGGAAGTGTAACAGTTGCAAAGAATCCAGCAAATCAGCTTCGCGTAACTTGTCAACGGCATCGATAATTTCCGGCATTGTCAAACCAAATTTAGCGCGATCGCCGGATGATGTTCCCCAGCGTCCCATGCCTTGGGTACTTAGTTTAGCGCGAACCCCTAAAATTGGTTTAATTCCTAACTGGCGATTGGCATCAATTACCAAATCCACCTCTTCAATCTGTTCTAAGACGATTATCGGGGTCTGTCCTAGTCTTTGGGCTAACATCGCCGTTTCGATGTATTCCCGGTCTTTGTAGCCATTGCAAGTTAACAATGCTCCCGGTGTATCCAGCATAGCTAAAGCAATCATTAACTCTGGCTTGGAACCGGCTTCTAAGCCAAATTGATGCGGTCTGCCAAATTTAACCAAATCTTCAATTAAGTGCCGTTGCTGGTTGCACTTGACGGGAAACACGCCACGATAAATACCAGCGTAATTGTAGCGGGCGATCGCTTTTGCAAAACAGGCATTTAATCGCTCAATCCGGTCTTCTAAAATATCGGAAAATCGAATTAATAAAGGTAATCCTAAATTACGCTGCTTTATCGAGTTGACTAATTCAAATAAATCTAGAGAACCTCCGCGATCGCCCTTAGGAGAAACCGTGATATGACCTGCCGCGCTAATCGAAAAATAAGGCTGTCCCCAACCTTCGATGCGGTAAAGGGCTTCGCTATCCTCGATTTTCCAGCTGACGCGAGATGCCTCGCTAGTAGTACTAGGTGGTAGCAGCTTTTTTTGCTTTTGATTCTTCACTTCAGCTTTATGTCCATTAGCCGGAGGTTGCACCACCTCTTCCGATGTACCAGTTGACTCAACACGCATTTCTTCCTGACCTCTGTGTGTCACCCACAAGTAATCAATTTAACGCATTAATAAAGCAACGTATATGCACCCAGAGATGATTTCTAAGATAGACTCTGATTGGTCATTGGTCATTGGTCAAGAGTCAACAGTCAAGAGTCAATGGTCAATGGTCAATCTTTGGACTCTTGACTATGGACTACTAACAAATTTACTAAGTTTGAGGAGATGACGATGGAACGCACATTTTTAGCAATTAAGCCTGATGGGGTGCAACGCGGACTAGTAGGTGAAATTATCGGTCGGTTTGAAACGAAAGGCTTTACTCTGGTTGGCTTGAAGTTTCTAAAACCCAATAGGGAATTAGCTGAAGCGCACTACGATGTTCACCGCGAAAGACCCTTTTTTGCTGGGTTGGTGGAGTTTATCACCTCTGGACCAGTGGTAGCGATGGTTTGGGAAGGTGATGGTGTAATTGCCTCTGCGAGAAAGATAATTGGTGCAACAAACCCTCTGAATGCGGAACCAGGGACAATTCGGGGCGATTTAGGCGTAAATATTGGTCGCAACATTATACACGGTTCCGATGCTCCCGAAACCGCGCAAAACGAAGTTTCTCTCTGGTTTAAAGAAGATGAATTAGTCGGTTGGCAACCCGATATTATGCGTTGGTTGCACGAGTAATTTAGGAGGGGGGGAGGGGGAGAGAGGGAGATGAATAAATTAATTTGTCTTCCCTTACTCCTCCACTCCCGCACTCCCCCCCTCTCCCCCTGTTCTTACTTCGAGGCTTCGCTTTTTTTGTTTTGATAATTCTGGGGTAGTGCGCTTAGAAAAGCCCCAAGCAAAAACGAGGGCGATCGCACCAATCATCGCCCATTCTGGAGGGACAAAGCTCTCATTGACCACTTTTAAGAGCAAGCGCAAGCCGACAAACGCGACAGTGACATAGCCTGCGTCTTCTAAATAGATATATTCATCCAACCAACGAATAAATAAACCTGCCATGTATCGCAGGGTGATAATACCAATAGTTGCGCCTGTGAGTACCAACCATTTTTCTTGAGAAACGGCGATCGCGGTTGTCACACTATCCAAAGAAAATGCTAAATCTGTGAAAGCAATCACGGGGATCGCTTGCAATAATGAGTTAAAGCGGGGACCGTGATGTTGATTATCCTCGCCTTCTTCTGAGGTAAAATGTTGGAATACGAGCCACAGTAGGTAAGTAGCGCCTAATACGTTAAATTGCCAAAATTGTTGCACCCAGGTTGCGGTCAGAATTAAGGTGATGCGTAGCACATAGGCAACGACTAACCCGAAATTGAGTGCCTTGCGTTCGAGTTCTTTGTCTTCGAGTCCTTGAGCGATCGCAGCCAGGGCGATCGCATTGTCAGCAGATAGCACTGCCTCTAGTAAAATCAGAACGAGTAAGACTAAAGCAGCTTCAATACTGAAGTGAAAGTTAAGATAATCAAAAATTTGGTCTAACATTCAGATTTTTTTTTAACCGCACCTTAAAAAAGTCAGTATAAGAGGAAGTGTAAATTGAAAATAGGGATTAATTTCCCTCTTTAATACAGCTTAACAGGCAAGCGGGTGATTTCTGTTTGCGCTATGCATATCTGTGACCGCACGCAAGCGCGGATTTTACTATCACTAACACGCCTTTTATGGGATCAATAACAATATTAAGCGATCGCGCTTCAGATAGGATCGCCTAAAACCTACATCCCTAATTCTGTGCGATCGCGTTCCTCCCTGCGATTAATCAGAAACCATTTTTATCACAGTAGGCTTTAGCTTCGCGTTCTAGGTTTACAATGTCACTTTGCCAACGCTCAAGCTTCCTTTGTCTCTGATACAATTTATCTGCTGTGGGAGTCTGGGAAGCCTCTGTACCTGGGTTTGGCTGAATTCTCTTTTGCTCAAGCCATTGGGAGCAAAATACTTGCCAAAGATATACATGATCGTGTCTATCATAACCTTGGTTACGAATTCGCTTTACAGATAGCTTGGATTCATTGAAAAGCAATTGCTGATTTTTGACATTATTGGGTAACAAGCGAGTTTCACTACCTCTACCGCGAAAGAACTCCACTACTAACCACTCACCAAAATCGAAGATGCACACTTCTGTAGAATCACTACCATCATTCTCTAGTAGATCAACATCTTTGTTTAGCTGATATCCTATAACGTTGAGTGATGTTTGGGGTAGAAGAATGCGAAACCGTTCAAAGCGGTTGCTGTAGTCAGCCCAAAATTTTCTGCGCTTATGTAACTGATTCTGCTCCCAATTTTCCAGGTGGAGTCTGTTCAATATTAGATCGACTAATTTTTGGAAATCGGCGTAATTTGTTGCTCCAATCCATTCTCTGAGTTTCTGCTTTGCTTGCTCTGAGAGTCGATACCAGCCTTCACCGCTGCGATAATTTAAACGCAGCCACTCAACTAGTTGCGGATGATTGCTAGATACTTCCTTGGAAACATTTGTTAGTAAATAATTAACAGCATTTACCTGTTTTTCTACCGAAATTTCATTTAAACAGCATAACAACCAATCGACTTGCGGCTTATTTGGAGAGACAATAGTACAAAAGTGAGGAACGATGTCTTCTACAAATTCGTTAAAAGCTGTAATCCAAACAGGTAAATCATCACGAATTTTATTTAGCATTCCGCTTCGATTTACAAGTTGCTCGCAAGCAATTTTTGCTAATTCTTGACTCGGTTTTGTGGTACGAAGCGCTTGAATAATTTTTACTGGCAAGAGATTATTAATTGGGGCAGAATTAGCTAACACATCGAAAGAATTAACTAAAGATTTTGCTAGCATCTCTTTTGGCTGCTCGTTGTAATAAAGAGCCAAACGCCACAATAACTGATGTCTTAACCATGCGTTATTTATGGCTACATTCCAGATTGCATGTGATGTTTCGCAGCAGCGATTGGGATTTTGTTCATCCCACTGAGCTTTAATATGGATGCAATAAACCCACTCCAACGGTGTTACTTTATCCGCGTTACCCTGCTTAATTGCTTCTAGGACTTTATCAACAGTTGGGAGAGATATTTTTGTATTTAGTTGTGTGTTGGCAAGTTCGATAAGTTTTGTCGGCTGATATTGCGTAGGTTCAAGTAAAGGAGAAATAGTAAATTCATAATTCACGGTTTATTCTCCAATAAAGGGTTACTTGGATGAGATTTTTTTGCTAATTCATCGCTACGAAATTGAAAGCGAAAAACTACCTTGCGATCGCCTGGGTTATCGCGAGTCTTATCAGCTTCTATTTCTCCACGACCAGCGGCTAATATTTTTTGGCTTAAAGACGCTTTTGTGGTAAAGTTCATGTCAGAGAAAATGAACTTGGCAACTGATGAAGACCGCAACAAGCTAAGTTGTAAGTTAGTTTGATAGTCTCCTTCAGAACTGGTGTGACCTTCAATAATTACGCGGCTAATTTCTTTCTCAAATTCGGGTTTTGAGAAAATAACTTCACTGTAAACGGGAATAAAGCTACGAAGAAAAGCTTTACCTTCGGGTTTCAGTTCAGTACTTCCTTTAGCAAAAAGAATTGATTCTTGGATACTTACATCTCCTGTTTCGGGGCTAACTTTGACATTAATGTTATTGCTTTTCTACTTCTGCTCGTCTTTGCAGCGCTGTTTCCAGTTCCTCTCTAATTCCTCGGAATGTATCAGCCGCTTTTTCTGCACTTGCTTCAAAAGCACTTTGTTGAGCTGTCATTCCTTGAATA
>JBPCQW010000371.1:0-4501 GCA_050997715.1 Hassallia sp. | reverse complement strand
GGATTGGGGACTGGGGACAGGGGAGATAAGGGAGATAAGGGGGATAGGGGGGATAAGGGGGACAGGGGGACAGGGGGACAGAAGAGAGAATATTGACTATTGACTCCTGACTCCTAACTCCTAACTCCTGACTCCTGACTCCTGACTCCTAACTCCTGGCTCTGATGACTTTTAAGAATTTGCAATTCTTTTTCAAGTTGCTCAATCCGAGATAGCAAAGTGTGCATTACCGACGCTTCGACATCGGGCAACTTTCCATGTTCTAAGGGGGAGAGGCTTTCTTTGCGGCAAATAGTGCGTCCGGGAATTCCCACGACGGTGCTATCTGAAGAGACATCGCGTAAAACAACTGAACCGGCGCCGACACGAACGCGATCGCCTATTTGAATATTGCCTAAAATTTTCGCACCGGCTCCCACCACAACGTTTTTGCCCAAAGTGGGATGACGCTTACCTTCTTCTTTTCCAGTACCGCCAAGGGTCACATCTTGGTAAATCAGCGTATAATCTCCCACAATGGCAGTTTCACCAATAACAACGCCCATACCGTGGTCGATAAATACACCTTTACCAATCTTTGCACCTGGGTGAATTTCAATTCCTGTGAAAAACCGCCCCAAATGTGAAATAAAGCGAGGAATGAAACTTACTCCCCGACAGTGCAACCAGTGAGCGAGACGATGCAAACAAAGTGCATGTAATCCAGGGTAGCAAAATAACACTTCTAACCAATTACGTGCCGCTGGATCGCGCTCAAAGATAATACCAAAATCACTGGAAATCAACTCAAAAAAATCTCGATTAAGCAGATTTTTCAGTAAGTCAGTATTTGCATAATCCGTCGTTCGGGGTGAACTTTTAATACTGTCGTCGATCTGTTGCATCGGAGAAGTTTGAGTAAAAGAGCCGTGTGCTGTTTTTATGCTTATAGCAGACGACTCTGAATAGGGCAGTGCATCCGATGCCTATTTGATTTTATTGAATTAATTAAGCTTGTACTCATAACCCCAAACCTTGATTTAAGGGAAATTTCAAATTTCCTTGGGGGTAGGGGTGCTAGTATTTTTAGGATAGGGTACTAGTATTTATGAGTAGGGGAATAAGTATTTCTGCACTCAATCTTCAGCCCCTTTAATGTAAGGCTGAGTAAGCATTTCTGCCAAATTTTTTCTTAAAACTTAACTTGTACTCATCTTGATAAAAAGATGAGATGATTTGCATAAAAATAAAACTTCTGTATATCGAGTTACTAAATATATCCTATTATTCAAGTCAGAAAAAAACGACTTTCTTTATTTTCTTTTAGGCTTCTGTTGTCTGTATGTACAAATACCATTTAAAATTTCATCGCGATCGGCTAGAAGGGCAGAGGGGAGTGGAGGAGGGGGGGAGACAAGGAGACAAGGAGAGGGGGAGATGGGGAGACAAGGAGAGTTCTTGGGATGGGAAGACTCCTTGGAGATGGAGGGAAAGAATTATTCTCATTGTCCCCTTGTCCCTTTGTCACTTTGTCCCCTTGTCCTCCTTGTCCTCCTTGTCTCCTTGTCCCCTTGTCTCCCCCTCTCCCCTTCCTCCTCTAGCCGATCGCGATCGCAATTTTCCCTACAGTTCGACCACTTTCACTGTATGTATGCGCTGCTGCTAATTCATTTAAAGGAAATGTGCGATCAATTACTGTTCGCATTTTACCAGCTTCAATTAAATCTTTGAGATAAGTCAAGTCCTCAGTATTGCAATTGAAAAGAATAAATTTGGCTTTTTTACCAGGAATCAGCGCAGTCAAAGCACCTTGTACAAAAGCGTCAGGTGTAGGCAATGTAGTTATATAAATTCCGTTAGGTTTAAGAACTTCTTTGCAGCTAGAAAACGATTCTTTCGCCACCGCATCAAAGATAATGTCATACTGTGCAGCATCTTGAGTGAAATTTTGTTGCTTGTAATCAATCAAGCGATCGGCTCCCAAAGACTTCACCAAATCAAAGTTTTTGCTACTGCAAACAGCCGTCACCTCGGCTCCAAAAATCTTCGCAAGTTGCACCGCAAAAATGCCCACACCACCTGAAGCACCATTTACTAAGACGCTTTGTAACGGTTGGATGTTTCCCAAATCTCGCAAAGCTTGCAACGAAGTACCCGCAGCAACAGGTAAAGAAGCTGCTTCTTCAAACGTCATATTCGCCGGTTTCAAAGCCGCAACTCTTTCACCAACAGCAGCGTATTCTGCATAAGCTCCCCCAAAAGCAACACTTAAACAAGCGTAAATCGAATCTCCTGGCTTGAAGAGCGTCACAGCAGAGCCAACCTCTACCACTTCACCCGACAAATCAAACCCCAAAATATAAGGGAAAGAATAGCCCGTAATCAATTGCAGCATTCCTTGACGGATTTTCCAATCAACCGGATTAACACTAGCAGCGTGAACCTTCACCAGCAACTGATCTGATTTTATTTTCGGTGTTGGTAAATCCTCATACTGCAACACATCAGCTGAACCATAACCACGAATAGCGATCGCTTTCATAATTTCCCTTTTAACTACCCCGATTTTTTGACTGAACTAAGTACATCATTTAATTAATTTGTAGCGAATAAATTGGGCAAACCTCTGTGTCCCTCTGCGCTTTCCTCTGCGCTCCTCTGCGTTTAAAAAAGTTACGAATTTAGATTTGAATCTGGAAAGAAAACCAGTACCACTTCTCCACGGCTATAAGGCATCGTAAGCTTCCATATCAGGTCTTTCCCAATATAAAAGCAAAACTTTGCAACCTAGCGCGTAGATTTGCGGCTTGTTCCTGATTTATACCGCGAGATCGCAAATCAAAAGAACCAGATTTAGGAAGAAAAGTAACAATAACTCGCGCTTCATCAACATCGGTGGGAACTTGTAGCAACTCAACTTTGCCGTTTTGATAAATACCTTCTACTGATTGCAACATTGGTTTTATTATTTAACCTAGGTTATGCCTAGCATAACTTTTACAACATTTGTGGAACACTACAGATTTTATCTGGCAAGCCTTCATCTACAAGGCATTTATCACAAATACCGAGCGCGAGCGCCCTTAATTTGCAAAATATCCGCATCACTGTATCTCCCCACACAAGCGGGTTTGCGCCATCAAAACTCGCTTTTATGTGCAACTTAATCTCATTAACATTCCTGCAAATCTTAAAAAAAAATAAACTGCATTTTTTCCCTCAAAAAAATGATATGTTGTATACAGAATTGATTTCGCAATTGTCTGGAGTAGCCCAAATTAATCTACTCCAGATTTTCGCCCCTTAAATCCACCATAAATGGTATTTGTTGATGCATTTAAGGGTAGCTTGAGTACAACCTAAGAGAGATAAAAAAAAGCTAAAATTCTGCTTTAATCCTTATGAGGATTGGGTTAGAGTTGAGTACATCAAACCCCTGTACCCTCCTTCCTAAACACTAGTACCCCTATCAGAAAATACTAGTACCCCTACCCGGAAAAATATTTTTTAATTCTTGAAACTCAGATGGAAAGTGAGTTTCATATTTTGAGTACAAGCTTAATTAATTCAATAAATTCTATCCGCAACAGCCGCTTCAACGACTTTGTGAAGGACTGATATAAATCTTATATCGCCAATCACTAAGCGCTCCGACAATGACAACAGCTTATTTTCCTCCCAGATAGAAGAGCGATTAGTGAGTGGAGGGATGAGATAGCACCATATCCTGTAAATAGAAGTCGCGGCTGTACAAACCAAGATTCAAACGTTGACACACACCAGTCATAAACCAGGGTTTTACAACCTGAGTCATCAGACAAAGTGAGTAGAAGACGCGACTTCAATTCTACAGGTAGTACTTCCATCTCCCACAGTGGCAGCCACAGTCCACCGATCCTTTGCGAGATTCAATGACACTACCGTCTACAGAAATTATCAACACCACCGTCGTCACAGAACCAACCAAAGCAAAATCCGGTGGTTGCGGACATAAGAGCGATACTAGCGCGATCGTCGAAATGGACGAAAAGACCAAAGAGCGCATCGCCAAGCATCCTTGTTATAGTGAAGATGCACATCATCACTACGCTAGGCTGCACGTTGCAGTTGCGCCGGCTTGTAACATTCAATGCAACTATTGCAACCGGAAATATGACTGTGCGAACGAAAGTCGTCCCGGAGTAGTTAGCGAATTGCTAACTCCCGAAGAAGCAGCACACAAAGCTTTGGTAATTGCAGGCAAAATTCCTCAAATGACAGTTGTGGGGATTGCAGGTCCTGGAGATCCACTAGCGAATCCAGACAAGACCTTCCGCACATTTGAGTTGATTGCCGAACAAGCACCGGATATTAAGCTTTGTCTGTCAACCAACGGATTGATGCTTCCCGAATACGTCGATCGCATTAAACAACTAAATATAGATCACGTCACCATCACCATCAACATGGTAGACCCAGAAATCGGGGTCAAGATTTATCCTTGGGTTCACTACAACCGCAAGCGTTATAGAGGCATCGAAGG
>JBPCQW010000362.1:0-2947 GCA_050997715.1 Hassallia sp. | reverse complement strand
ACCCTGATACACCGCACCGTAACGTTTCCTAACGCTAATTAGCCTATCAAAAGAGAAATTCGCTTGCACAATGCTAAAAGGAAGTGAACCACCTGCTAACCAGTCTGCTACTTCAACTATCTCGCGCCCTACGCGTGTCTCATACCAGCGTGTATATACTTCACCAAAAATCCCGCACCACAACCAACGTTCCAGCATAGAACGTACCTGAGAAGAGCGGGAACGCTCTCCAAGAAGAGTAAAGATTGCACTTAGAACGACTAATTGAATGGGGTAAGCTAAATCATCTGCATCAAAGATTTTTTGACTATAAAGGAAACGAGCAGACTCTTCAAAACCTCTGGTAATTGGGTCAACCCATTTTTGATATTCTTCTTTGGTGAGTTTTAGTACTTCAGCGCGACCACAAGCAACACCTGGTAATTTATCGAGATTCCACCCTTGCTTTAAAGCTTCTATCCTCTTGGCATAGCCAGCTACCAAGGTAACTGCTTGTACAAAATCAGTACTTCGTAGCTTTCGCAATACTTTTAATGATTTGAAGCGATTTTCTCGCTGCTTCCAATCATCTCTTAAGCTAAAGTCAGCACTGCAATAGCTGGAACTCATTAAATCGAAATAATTGAGGTCACAGCCAGAAGTATTTGTATCCTCAAAGACTTGGCAAACAGCTTCTTTTGGTAAGGAGTCACGCAGTTGGATAACAGGTATTTGATAATGCTCAAATTTCTTGAGAATTTCTAGTTCTAAAGTATCAATTACTTCCAGTTTATGAGGATTGTATTGCCAATGCTTAGAGAATTTACTACGCCATTCAGAAAAAAAGAAAACCTTGGATAAAGGAAACAAGAGCGCCTCATATTCTTTTTCGGGAGTAGAACAATCAATTAAGTTACCTGAGAAGATTCGCATAATTTTGGATTCTGGCAACACAACGATCGCACTACGCCGATCGCACTCTGGGTCGAGGCATTTTTCAATATCCAGGTAGTACCACTTTTTGATAATTTTCTGGCTTTTTTGGTCTTTGATGGTTACAGGTAGCTCAGAGAGCAGCACCATAAATAAAGCTGTCAGGCGTTGCTGTCCGTCAAGGATTAATAGGTTTGGAGTAGAATTTTCTGATTTTAATACTCCATTTACTAGGCGGGGTTTGAATTGTCGGCTTTGATTACCTTGCTGAAGCATCATTACTGCGCCAATTGGGTAAGCCAGAGATATGCTGGCAAGCAAACGGCGCACATGGATATCGTCCCAAACCCAATCTCGTTGAAAATCTGGAAGTTGGATACGTCCAGTTTTAATGTCTTTCATGACATCAAGGAGAAAATATTTAGTGATGTCAAAGGTAGAGATTGAGTTCATTTGATGTTCTGCCATTTTTGTCATCAAGAAAGATGCGGCTACTCGCTACAGCTAGTACTTCTGTACCTCAGCCTAAGATTCTCTTTGGGGTAACAGCAAGGGGTTTTTGGGGCAGTTGGTCGTGAGTAGCGATCGCTTTTGCTTAGTCTTGAGGAAAGTCTGGTGGTAAAGTAGCAATTCCTTTTGCAACGAGATGTTTAAATTGATTAATTAGGTCTGCTTGCCGTAAAATTCGGGTAACGTATTTGGGTCGTCGGCGAAAGTCTGTCCCCCAATCTTTAACGGTTTTTGGGCTAGTACCTGTAACATCTGCGATCGCATTAATGCAAGCTTTGCGATAATTACGTCCTGGTTCGTGAGTAACCCAACGACGGCAATACTCCATCGGTTCTAGGGGCAACTGACAGAGGATATCAATTTGATGTTTGTTTTGGTGGGATTGCCTCCCAGTTTGCATCTTGAGCGTTGGTGAGTTAGTAAGGTTTACAGCAGCAGGGAATTGTGAATACACCAAGCTACTGCACCCAAAACCCATACTTGCTGACCTCAACTTAAGAAATATCTGCTCTTAGCACAAGTATTTTAGTCACGATTCACGAGTAAATTATTGTTGCGGAAAGTCAGGGGGTAGGACTATTTTTTTGATTTGGTTGAGCATATCAGCCATGCGTAAAATATGCGCTGCATAATTGGGGCGCTTCTCGAAGTTGGAACCCCAATTACCTATAGTCCTTGGACTCAGCCCAGTTGCTTCGGCGAGAGCGGCTATGCAGGCTTTTCTGTACCCCCGGTCATCGGGGGACATATCAACCCATTTTTTACAGTATTCCATCGGCTCCAAGGGCTTTTCACTGAGCGCATCGATTCTATATTCAGCCCTTGGGCGAATGATGTCTATGACCTTAGTTTATCTGAGTAACAGGTTTACTCATGAATCGTGACTATTGGGACTTCGTAAGAAAAATTGCAAAAATAGATCCCAGTTGTCTGTTAACATCTAATCTCCAGCCACATTCTCGGTAAAATGTACAGGTCGATTAGTAAACAGGCTATAAACGAATGGCATGAATAAAAGGTGAAACCTTTACTAGGGATGGGTGTAGGAGGTGTGAAGGTTTAGAGAAAAACAAACGCTTACTGACTCCGTTGTATCTTGATTTCAAACCTAGTTCTTGACCATGCAACTCCTACACCCTTACACTCAAAAGCCAGTCATTTTAAGGGTTTACGCTTTTATTAGGGCAATCAGATTATAAACCATCACTACTTATTACACAAATTAAAAATACTTAGTATAGTAGCTAATCTTTTTGATAGAGTTCTAGCAAGCAAGATAATTTAGAAGTTAGAGTTTATTTATGTCACTTACAAGTACGATTAAAACCATCCAGGACATCATGCGTAAAGATGTCGGCGTAGATGGAGACGCACAGCGCATGAGCCAGCTCGTTTGGATGTTATTTCTCAAGATTTTAGATGAGCAAGAAAAGCAAATTGAAGAAGTCCAAAATTATACTTCTCCTATTAAAGAAGAATTCCGATGGCGCAAATGGGCGGCTGTAGAGAAAGAAGAGCAGAAAAC
>JBPCQW010000344.1:0-4006 GCA_050997715.1 Hassallia sp. | reverse complement strand
CAAGCGTTAGCGACAATAAATCAACTAAATGGATATGCTCAAGTTTTATTGCATGGGGTGACAGGTTCGGGAAAAACCGAAGTATATTTGCAAGCGATCGCACCCCTACTCAATGAAAATAAATCCGCCCTCGTTTTAGTTCCAGAAATTGGACTTACACCGCAATTAACCGATCGCTTTCGCGCTAGATTTGGTAACAAAGTCAGCGTTTATCACAGTGCTCTAAATGACGGTGAACGTTACGACACCTGGCGCCAAATGCTGACAGGAGAAGCACAAGTAGTTATCGGCACCCGAAGCGCCGTTTTTGCACCTTTGCCAAAATTGGGTTTAATCATCTTAGACGAAGAACACGACAGCAGCTTTAAACAAGACTCACCCATCCCCACCTACCACGCTCGAACCGTAGCCAAATGGCGAGCCGAATTAGAAAATTGTCCTTTAATTTTAGGTTCCGCCACCCCTTCGTTAGAAAGTTGGTTGAGCGTCAGGGAGGAGGGACAAGGGGGACAAGGGGGACAAGGAGGCAAGGAGACAAGGAGACAAGGGGACAATTCTTTCCCCCCCTCGCCCCCTCTCCCCCTCCCCCCATCTCCCCATCACTACCTCCCCCTCCCAGAGCGCATTTACTCGCGTCCTTTGCCGCCGGTGGAAGTGGTGGATATGCGCCAAGAGTTGCAGCAGGGAAATCGTTCTATATTTAGTAGGTCGCTGCAATCTGCTTTGCTAGAGTTACGAGAAAAGCGACAACAGGGAATTTTATTTATCCATCGACGGGGACACAGTACTTTTGTATCTTGCCGCAGTTGCGGATATGTGCTGGAATGTCCTCATTGTGATGTTTCGCTAGCGTATCACCATACTGAAGAAGGTGCGCCGGAATTATTGCGCTGTCATTACTGTAACTTTACGCGATCGCATCCTCAAAGTTGCCCCGAATGCAGTTCGCCTTACTTAAAATTCTTTGGTAGCGGTACGCAGCGAGTCGCTCAAGAATTAGCGCGACAGTTTCCCGAATTGCGTTTCATTCGGTTTGATAGCGATACCACCCGTAATAAAGGCTCACACCGCAAGCTGTTAACTCAATTTGCTAACGGTGAAGCTGAATTGTTAGTGGGTACGCAAATGCTCACCAAAGGATTAGATTTACCCCAAGTAACATTAGTGGGGGTTGTTGCGGCTGATGGCTTGTTAAATTTATCAGATTATCGCGCTAGTGAACGCGCATTTCAAACTTTAACGCAAGTAGCCGGACGTGCTGGTAGAGGTGACGATCCTGGTAAGGCAATTATCCAAACTTACACACCCGAACATCCAGTAATTGAAGCAGTGCAAAGGCATGATTATGAGTCTTTTATTCATGCGGAATTAGAACAAAGGCAAGCATTAAATTATCCTCCTTATGGAAGATTGATTTTATTGCGATTAAGTAGTTTAGATGCGATTCAAGTACAAAATGCCGCGCAAATAATCGCAACGGCTTTGAATTCCAAAGAGGGATTTGAGATATTGGGACCCGCACCCGCGAGTATTTTAAGAGTAGCAAATCGTTATCGCTGGCAGATATTAATTAAATTTGCTCCTGATGCTTTGCCACAATTGCCAGATTGGGAAGAAGTGCGATCGCTTTGTCCTTCGAGTGTTAGTTTAACAATCGATGTAGACCCATTACATATGATGTAAATATCGAATTCAGTTGAATACCTTGTAGAGACATTCTGCACCGAACGTCTCTACTTATTTGTAGTGAGCGGTTTACCCCTCGTCGAGTCGTGATCTTAACGGGTAAAGCCGTTACTACGTCAACGTGTAAACTTATACAAAATAATATTGTATCTAATTTGACAAAGCTCTGATTTATTTTCTGTTTGAAACTAACAAATATAAAGGTAAACAATATGATAGGGAAGATAAATGAATAAGAGTAAAATTTAAGTATTCTTGTCGGACAGTTCAAAAAATCTCTGAAAAATAGTAATAACACAGAAGAGTAAATTTAGTATAAAAAATTGAAGTGATAAGAAATATCGCGGTTTAATCGCCAAATAAAATTCACACTCCTCTCAAATGTAATGTTTCAGCATTGGCTTGTAGGTACTTGAAAAAAGTAAAGGAAATACATGGGACAAGGTTTGTTGCAAATTGGGCTAACGCTCTGCATTGTTATAGGAATAACTCCACTTCTGGGTAAATACATAGCCCGTGTCTTTTTAGGAGAAAAAACGCTACTTGACTTTTTAATGCAGCCTGTAGAAAGACTTATTTATACATTAGCAGGTGTCCGCAAGCAAGATAACATGACTGGTTGGCAGTACGCACGGGCAATACTGTACAGTAATTTCGTCATGGGCATTTTCGTATATTTATTAATAGCGCTTCAGAAATTTTTGCCCTTCAATCCCACGCGGTTAAATATGCCTAGCTGGGATACAGTGTTACACACTGCGATTTCATTTCTGACAAATACCGACCAACAACATTACACCAGCGAAACAACCTTAAGTTATTTCAGCCAGACAGCAGCTTTAGGCTTTTTGATGTTTACCTCAGCAGGGACAGGGTTAGCGGTAGGAATAGCCTTTATTCGCGGCTTAACAGGTAGACCGCTCGGTAATTTTTACGTCGATCTGACTCGTGGGATCACACGAATTTTACTACCAATTTCGGTGATTGGAGCGATCGCCTTACTTTTAACAGGTGTACCGCAAACATTAGCTGCACCGCAAGTTGTTAGAACCCTCGAAGGAGCAACGCAGTACATTGCTAGAGGTCCGGTAGCATCCTTTGAGATAATCAAACAACTAGGGGAAAATGGTGGGGGCTTTTTTGGGGTTAACTCGGCACATCCCTTTGAAAATCCCAATGGCATTTCTAATTTAATCGAAGAAATCGCCATGATTTCCATTCCAGCGGCATTGATTTATACCTATGGTTTATTTGCCAACAACACCAAACAAGCTTGGCTGCTTTTCTGGATGATATTTATAATTTTTGTAGTTTTAGTTGGCATCACAGCCAGCGGTGAACTGCAAGGAAATCCTTTAATTAATACCGCTTTAGCAACAGACCAGCCAAATTTAGAAGGCAAAGAAGTAAGATTTGGCTGGGCACAAACTGCATTATGGGCAGTCATGACTACTGCAACCATGTGCGGTGCTGTCAACGGGATGCATGATTCTCTCATGCCAGGGGGTGGCTTTTCTACCCTTTTCAACTTATTTTTGCAGATTATTTGGGGCGGTCAAGGAACAGGCACAGCTTACTTATTCATTTACCTAATTCTCACCGTATTTCTAACAGGGCTGATGGTGGGACGCACCCCGGAATTTTTCGGACGCAAAATTGAAAAGCGAGAAATCGTCCTTGCTAGCGTAGTTTTGCTGGTTCATCCAATTGTAGTTTTAATTCCCAGCGCGATCGCTTTAGCTTCCCCCAACACTTTATCGGGAATTACCAACCCAGATTTTCACGGCATTTCTCAAGTAGTTTACGAATATGCCTCAGCTGCTGCTAATAACGGTTCTGGTTTGGAAGGATTAGCCGATACCCAACCTGCACCTACAGCTTTATGGTGGAACTTAAGTACTTGTGTGAGCATCTTAGTAGGACGCTACGTACCAATTATCGCCATCCTACTTTTAGCTGACAGTATGGCACAAAAACCAACAGTGGCAGAAACCCCCGGTACCCTGAGAACCGATTCTCTGCTATTTACTAGTATTACAGCGGTCGTAATTCTGATTTTAGGAGTACTGACATTCTTCCCCGTTTTAGCATTAGGTCCGATCGCCGAAGGTTTTAAACTCGCTGCTGGTAGCTAGAAGAGGGGAGGGGGGAGCAGGGGGCAGGGAGACGACAAGGAGACAAGGGGGACAAGGGGACACGGGGACACGGAGACACAAAAGCGCGCTTGAAATTTTACCGCGTCCTCTCCCCCCTCCCCCACTCCTCCCCCTCCCCCACTCCTCCCACTCCCCCACTCCTCCCCTCCCCCACTCCTCCCACT
>JBPCQW010000254.1:0-10154 GCA_050997715.1 Hassallia sp. | reverse complement strand
AGTTGAATCCTACAGTGTTGCATCGGGATATTAAACCGAGTAATTTAATTTGGGGTGAAGATAATCACATTTATTTAGTTGATTTTGGCGCGGTTCAAGATAAAGCGGCAAAAGAAGGTGTAACTTTCACTGTGGTGGGGACTTACGGTTATGCACCAATGGAACAATTTGGAGGTAGAGCGGTTCCAGCATCGGATCTTTATGCACTGGGAGCGTCTTTGATACATTTGTTAACAGGTACTGCTCCATCCGATTTGCCAGTGCAGGAATTGCGGATTCAATTTACTGACCGAGTTAATCTTAATTCCGGTTTTCTCAGTTGGCTGCAAAAGATAGTAGAACCTGCGCCAGAACAGCGATTTGCAAGTGCCCGTCAAGCTTTGGAGGTGCTGAAAAATGGTCTTGGTCTCAAATCGGCTAAAAGCAACCAATTGCAGCGCAAAGAAATAATAAATAATTCTGGGTGTGGGATAAATAATACAACCGAAGAAGTTCCTGATGAAATTAAGGGATGGAATTGGGGTGCATTTTTATTACCTTGGTTTTGGTTGTGGACTAATCAAGTTTGGGTAGGTTTGTTATGTTTTGTACCGCAAACTGGTTTTGTTGTAACTCTTGCACTCGGTGCTAAAGGTAATGAATGGGCTTGGAAAAGTAGAAGGTGGCGTAGTATTGAACAATTTAAAGAACATCAAAGAGGCTGGGCGATCGCCGGACTGATGATTGGCGTACCAATTAGTATGATGATGTGGTGGGGTGCGATCGCTTTTATCACCTCGATGCTTTAATAAAAGTTAGGAGTTAGGAGTTAGGAGTTAGGAGTTAGGAGTTAGTGGATAGTAGTAATTTTTGACAACTAACCACTAACAATTAACAACTAACCACTAACAACGCTCCTACTAACAATTCTTCAAGATTGTATACCTACAGGACAAGCAACATTTGTCCCACCTAAGCCGCAATAGCCGCCGGGATTTTTTGCCAGATACTGCTGATGGTAGTCTTCTGCGTAATAAAACTCAGCAATATCTAATATTTCGGTAGTAATTTGACCGTAACCTGCGGCTTTCAGGGCTTGTTGATAAGTCTCTAATGACGCGAGTGCCTCTTGCTTCTGAGCCTCATAATATACGTAAATACCCGAACGGTATTGAGTGCCAGCGTCATTACCTTGACGCATTCCTTGGGTGGGGTTGTGGCTTTCCCAGAAGGTTTTGAGCAAGTCTGAGTAACTAATCACCTTGGGATCGAAGACAACTAGCACAACTTCATTGTGACCGGTCATGCCGCTGCATACTTCTTGATAGGTGGGGTTGGGAGTTGAACCCGCAGCGTAACCCACGGAGGTGCTGAAAACTCCCTCAAGTTCCCAGAATTTGCGTTCTGCACCCCAAAAGCAGCCCATACCAAACACTGCCATTTCCATACCTTGGGGGAATGGTGGCTTGAGTGGATTACCGTTAACATAGTGACGGTTGGTTAGTGGCATTTCTTTTGCCCTTCCTGGTAAAGCTTCCTCAGGAGTAGGCACTGTTAGTTTTTTACCAAATCCAAATATCGCCATTGTTTTTGTTTTAATTTGTGAATAACGTCTTTACCTTAGTTAATATTGTAAAGATTTTGGGGATGTGATGGTATTCGGCGATCGCGCTAAATTCCAGCTTTTAACCGATCCAAAGCGAGATTTAGTTTTAAGACGTTGACTCCAGGTTCACCAAAGATGCCGAGAAAGCGATTATCGGTGTTTTGAGCAATTAGGGTTTCGAGTTGCTTGGGCTGAAGTTGTCGCGTTTTGGCTACTCTGGCAATTTGCGCTTTTGCAGCTTCGGGGGTGATGTGGGGGTCAAGGCTAGAACCAGAGGTGTAAACTAGATCGGCAGTCGGTTGCACACCTGCATTTTTCAAACGATTGAAGTCACCTTCCTCGTTTTTGCCAGCGATGCGATCGCGCAATGCGGGATTACTCGGCGCCAAGTTACTTGCACCGGACACTCCAGTTTTTAACACTCCGGCTTCATCCTTTTTCGGGTCTGCCGTACTATAGCTGGTAGTGCTGGGACGACTGTTAAAGTAGCGGTCTGAAGTAAAAGGCTGACCAATTAAGGCAGAACCGACAACTTGATTTTGAGCATTCTTAATTAGACTACCATTTGCTTGAAAGGGAAATGCAATTTGTCCCAAGACAATCATCAGCAAAGGATAAATAATAGCTGTAATCACCCACAGTAATAAAGTAGAACGAACGGCTCTACCGGCATCGCGTGCAAAACTCATTAGAATTTCTCCGGTACAAACATCACGAAAAAGAGATATATTGAAAGACTTAGAACGACTAATCCTAATAGTCCTAATGCCCAAGATTGAGGGCGGGAAAGTGTTTCACCAGTAGCGGCGTAGACTAGAGGTGCTACTATTAAGTTGAAACACATTGCTAAGAATAGATACAAGGGCAGCTTTTGTCTGCGCCATTGTGACCAAATTTCGGTTACTGTTTCTAATGTTTGGGTTGAGATTTGTTGTGATGGTATAAGATATTTTTTCATATGGTGTAGCTTTGTAGTCGGCGCTGTCTTCGCTGAAGAGTTTACTATGACTTAGGCACTTATGATAGAGAAACGAACCGCCTTCGCGTTAGCGTCTCCCCTTGGGAGAAGGACGCCTTCGCGCAGCGTCTCCCTTAGGAGAAGGACGCCAAGAAATAAGAGTTTAAGAGAGTTTTTGCGTAAGTCCGAATCAAGAGAATGGTAGGATAATATCGATTAGTTTGATGGCGATAAAGGGTGCAATTACGCCGCCAACACCATAAAGTAAGATGTTGCGTCTTAGCAGTTGATCTGCTGTGAGGGGACGAAACTTGACTCCTTTGAGTGCTAGGGGAATCAGTGCGGGAATAATGAGGGCGTTGTAAATCAGCGCAGAGATGATCGCAGATTGGGCGCTTTTGAGTCCCATAATATTCAGGGCACCAATTCCTGATGCTGCGAAGATTGTGGGAATGATGGCAAAATACTTAGCGATGTCGTTGGCAATAGAAAATGTTGTTAATGCCCCACGGGTAATTAGTAACTGTTTACCAATCGTCACCAAGTCAATTAACTTTGTGGGGTCAGAGTCTAAGTCTACCATGTTAGCAGCTTCTTTCGCAGCTTGTGTCCCTGAGTTCATCGCTACGCCCACGTTTGCCTGAGCTAGTGCGGGTGCATCGTTGGTACCATCTCCGGTCATGGCTACGAGTTTACCCTCTGATTGCTCGGAGCGAATCACCTCGATTTTGTCTTCTGGAGTGGCTTCGGCGATGAAATCATCAACTCCCGCTTCTTGAGCAATTACCTCAGCAGTAATACGGTTATCGCCTGTGAGCATGATGGTTTTTACACCCATCCGGCGGAGTTGATCAAAGCGTTCGCGCAAACCTGATTTTACTATATCTTTCAGATAAATAACGCCGTAAATATCATTCTCCTGACAGACCGCTAAGGGTGTACCTCCTAAGCGGGAAACTCGCTCATAAGCTGCGTCTAAATCGTTGGGAATTTGACCCCCACGGGAACGAACAAAGCCTTTAATCGCTTCCACCGCTCCCTTACGGACTTCTTTACCATTGGGTAAATTAGTGCCACTCATTTTTGTTTTGGCGGAAAACTCGACACCCTCTGCATTATTCGGGTTGAAGCCTACCTCAACTTTATATTTTTCTGCTAATGTGACGATTGATTTACCTTCTGGCGTTTCGTCAAATACACTGACAGCTAAAGATATTTGCGCTACATCTTCTATTGAGTGATTGTTGACGGGAATAAACTCGTTAGCCATCCGGTTGCCTAAGGTAATGGTGCCGGTTTTATCCAGTACTAAGGTGTTGATGTCACCACAAGCTTCTACTGCTCGTCCGGATGTGGCAATAACGTTGAATTGGGCAACTCTGTCCATCCCCGCAATCCCGATCGCACTCAATAATCCACCGATAGTAGTGGGAATCAAAGCGACTAGCAGCGAGATTAAAATCGCAACGCTAACACCAGAACGCAAACTGTTACCCGCTTCTGCTCCATAAACTGTGCTGACAAAGTTGGCAATGTAGCCGGCGAAAGGGGGAACTGTGGAAACTACAATTAAAAACACTTGCGTCAGCACCGAAAGCAGCACTGTCAGCGCGATTTCGTTGGGTGTTTTGCTGCGTTCGGCGCCTTCTACCAGAGCAATCATGCGATCGATAAAGCCTTGACCGGGATCGGCTGTAATCCTAATGATTAATTCATCAGAAAGCAAGCGAGTACCACCAGTAACGGAAGTAGAAATATCTGTGCCCGGTTGCTTCAGTACAGGGGCAGATTCCCCAGTGATGGCAGACTCATCTACTGAGCCGATACCTTGTATCACTTCGCCATCGGCAGGAATCATCTCATTAGCACTTACCTTTACTTGATCGCCCCGCCGCAGTTCGGTAGAATTAACTTCTTGAATTGTACCATCGGGCAGCATTTTGCGAGCGTTGGTATCCGATCGCGTAGATTTAAGTGCATCTGCTTGAGCTTTACCGCGTCCTTCGGCAACGGCTTCGGCAAAGTTGGCAAAAACAACGGTGAAAAATAAAATCAAGGTTATCAACCCATTTAACAAGCGTTGCTGGTTGATATCTGCGTTAATTGTGCCGAATAAGTTGGGGTTGAGAGTTACTAAAAAAACGATAATTGTCCCGATCCAGACAATGAACATTACCGGATTTCTAACAGCAGTTCGCGGATTGAGCTTGACAAATGACTCACGAATTGCTCTTTGGTAAAGTCCGCGCATATCTGCTTTGGGAGTGTGTCTGCGGGATTCACGGGTTTGTTGGGGAGAAGTGGTGGTTTGCATATATTATTTGGAATTGGACAAGGGGGACAAGGGGGACAAGGGGACAAGGGGGACAAGGGGATAAGGGGACAAGGGGGACAAGGAGATAAAGCAATTCATAACTCCTGACTCCTGACTCCTGACTCCTAACTCCTAACTCCTGACTCCTAACTCCTAACTCCCCACTAACCAATACCTTTTGCTATTTGGAAGGCTTCACCAATTGGTCCCAATGCCAAGACTGGGAAAAAGGTGAGGGCACCGAGGATGAGAATTACACCGGCGGTTACTCCTGTAAATAGTCCGGTGTCGGTTCGCAATGTCCCAACTGTCATGGGAACGGGTTGTTTGCGGGATATACTATCAGCGAGAAATAATAAACCGATGATGGGGACATAACGTCCAGCTAACAAGCTGAAGCAGGTACTCAAATTCCACCATAAAGCGGTTGCGGTTGGCGCTGTACCTGTGGCGATCGCTAACGGAGATGGTTGAGAATCGCCTAAGCCTTCAAATCCAGATCCATTATTAGCTGCGGCTGAGGCGTATTCGTAAATAACTTGCGAAAAGCCGTGGAAACCAGGATTGCTAATTCCGGCTAATTGGTCGGGAAATGCTAAAGTTATCCCCGCAGGTATTAAAATCGCAATGGGGTGGACTAACAAAATTAGGAAACTCGCAAGGACTACTTCCCGTTTTTCGATTTTGCGTCCGAGAAATTCCGGGGTGCGTCCCACCATCAAACCGGTGACAAACACTGCCAAAATTAGATAAGCAAATAAATAAGCGGTTCCTGTACCCTGTCCCCCAAAGACAATTTGAAAGAACATATTCGATAGGGTGACGAAACCACCATTGGGCATAAAGGAATCGTGCAAGCTATTGACGGCACCGCACATGGTTGCGGTGGTGAAAACGGCAAACAATGCAGATTGTGCCCAACCAAATCTAACTTCTTTACCTTCTAAGTTCGGCTGCTGTGAACCTAAAACCGCGTTGATGGTAGGATTACCGTTATATTCCCCAATCGCTGTAATGATGATAAACACCACCAAAATGGCAAAGGGAATGCTGTAAACTAACCATGCTTGCTTGAGGTTGTTGGCAAAGACTCCATAGGTGTATATCAATGAGGTAGGCACTGACATCAGTGCTATAACCTGAATTAAGTTAACTAAGGGATTTGGGTTTTCAAATGGATGTGCTGAGTTGATGGCAAAAAATCCACCGCCATTTTCCCCTAGTTGCTTGATGATTTCATAATGGGCAACCGGACCGCGAGCGATCGCCTGACTAATGCTAGGATTTTCTAAGGTGGGAACTACCACAGGACCCGCTAAAGTTTCGGGAACTCCAGCCGCCATGAGGACAATTGCCCCGACAATACTAATGGGTAACAAAATCCGCAGAATTGTGCGAATTAAGTCTACATAGAAGTTACCCAAAGGTCTACCTGTTAAACCGCGAATAAAAGCGATCGCTACTGCTATTCCCGTTGCAGCTGAGGTAAACATATGATACCCTAGCCCTAACATTTGGCTGGCGTAACTCATGTAAGTTTCACCAGAATAATGCTGCTGATTGGTATTTGTAATAAAAGAAGTGGTAGTATGTAATGCTGTGTCCCAAGTCGGCGCACCTATTTTAGTTGGGTTGAAAGGTAGCCATCCCTGACTCATAATGATGAAGAATATCAGCAATGCCATGACTGCATTACTATACAAAATTGCCCGTGCATACTGCCACCCAGTCATGCTTTCTCTGCTTTGAACGCCGACTAAGGACTACAAGATACCCTCAACGGGGTTTAAAATTGGATCGAGAAAGGTTCGTCTTTCCAAAAAAACACGCGCCATATATCGCCCAAATAAGGGCGTAATCGCTACTACAATTAATAGCGTTAAGGCAATTTGAATCCATCCTTGTAACATTTTTCAACTAATTATTACTAAAATTTTTACAAGCAGAAAACAATAACTTTGTATTTGAATAGCTGGAATAATTTCTATCATTTCTCAATTGTTTCCGGAAAACAAGGAATAGAGGTATATAAAATAAGTTTATTTTTATGTTTAGCGTTTAATAAACGGAACTAAACAATGTTTATAAAAAATCTATCTTCGACACATATATTGTAGAGACGTTCCGGACCGAACGTCTTTACGACTGTAGTTTTTGGGGTAAAGTTAATCAAGAGAAAATCTGATTAAAATTAGGTTAGATAATTAATAAAATTCACCCCAAGGATGGTTTCGTGAATGGTAGATTTAAAGCGAATTTAGTGGCTAACAACTCGCGTTTAGGCAAATTGTTGCTGATTGTGGGTTTGTTTATCGTTGTTTTAGTTTTGGAGCTTTCTACGCCAATTGATTATGTATTTGGGTATCTTTATACTGGACCGATTCTACTAGCAAATTCTTGGTTGAAGGATAAAGCAACTTTGCACGCAACATGCGTAGCGATGTTTTTAACGATGTTGAATGTGTGGGTGCCTGGGGGTGAAATAATTATTGCTTCGACAGTGGCAAATCGAGCGATCGCTGTCATGGCTTTGATGGTGACGGGACTTTTGAGCCAACGTCTGCGACGAACCCAACAAGCGATCGCACTCACGCAAGGAAAGCTAGAAGCACAGGAACAATTAGTTAAACTGCGAGAAGATTTTGCTTCTACACTCACTCACGATTTAAAAACACCTATTTTGGGAGCAATTGAAACTCTCAAAGCTTTCCAAAAAGAAAAATTTGGCATCGTCTCGTCGCAACAGCAGAAAGTATTAGCAACGATGATTCACAGTCATGATAGTTCTCTGCAATTTGTGGAAACTTTATTAGATGTTTATCGTAATGATACTGAAGGTTTAAAACTGCATTTAGAACCTGTGGATTTAACTGTATTGGCAGAGGAGGTAGCTACTACTCTGATCGAAGTCGCTGCAACCCGTCGAGTTAATTTTTGCTTTCGCTATGGTGAGTCGGATTTTCGCTCATCGTTGTGGGTAAAAGGTGATGCTTGGCAATTGGAACGAGTATTGACAAATCTGCTGATTAATGCAATAAACCATTCAAGAAGAGGCGATCGCGTGGAAGTAATATTAGAATCTCAAGCTTCTTATCAAGTTGTGAAAATTTTAGATACAGGTGCAGGTATTCAGCCAGAACAGTTCCCCCACTTATTTGAGCGATTTTATCAGGGAAATAGCGATCGGCAAGCTAAAGGTTCAGGATTGGGACTTTATTTATCTCGGCAAATTATTGAAGCGCATAACGGTATAATCTGGGCAGAGAACAGATCCTATTCTAAAGATATCTCCACAACTGCCAAAAGTGGAGCTATCTTCGGGTTCAAGCTCTCAGTTCACCCATATCAGCCTTCTTAAGCTGTGTCAGATGCCGTCCACTGAACTAAAAATTCTCTTAGTTGAGGATGATGAACTTTTCCGCTTGGGATTGCAAGTACGATTGCAGCAAGAAGCTGGCTTAAAGATTGTAGCTGAGGCTGAAGATGGAGAAACCGCCATCGAGTTAGTCAACCATCATGCTGTTGATATTGTTCTGTTGGATGTAGGATTACCAGGAATTGGGGGAATCGAAGCTTGTCGGCAAATAAAGCAGCGATATCCTAATTTACCGATATTAGTTCTTACTTCCCACTCCCAAAAATCACTGATTGCGCGGTTGATAGAAGCCGGCGCTCAAGGCTATTGTTTGAAAGGAATTGCGGCAGAAAAGTTAGTTTTAGCACTGCGTTCTGTGGCTGCTGGGGCTTCCTGGTGGGATGAAAATGCTACCAAAGAAATTCGTTCCACCTTTGCGTCTCAACCGATTCAGCTTGATTCTAAGTTATCTATACCTGGAAATCCTCTCACCCACCGAGAACAAGAAATCTTATTACTGTTAGCAAACCGCAAAACCAATCAAGAAATAGCGGAAGCGCTTTACATAACACCGGGAACAGTCAGAGTTCACGTTCATGCTATTTTACATAAACTGGGAGTAAGCGATCGCCACGCGGCTGTTATGATTGCTATACAAAAACAGTTAATTCAAAGCGATTCGTGAGGTTTGCAAGATTCCCGACTTCTTGAAGAAGTCGGGAATCTGACCACCCATAGTAATATCAAATTTGGGAACACGGGAACATTGGAAAAAATTATTACCCAAGACTTCATCACCCTATTAACACAGACCCTATCAGCTTATCGTGGGGAAAAAATAGAACGTCCTCCTGCTTTATCGGTTGTAAATGCTTTATTACAAGCAGAAAAAGCTGCCAAACAACAACGACTAACGTACCCGTTTGAATCAATACTTGGTAAATGGCGCCTGTGCTTTACAACTGGAACCAAGAAGGTTAAGCATCGTAGGGGAATTAAGTTAGGCAACGGCTTTTATCTGCCCAAGTTTGCAGCAGCGCACATTTCTTTTAGTGCCCAAGATGCTGACAAAGGGGAAATTACTAATTCCGTTGAATTTGCTTCACTTAAACTGAAACTAACTGGACCAGCTAAATACGTGGGGAAGAAGAATTTACTAGCATTTGACTTTACCCAAATGCAAATCAGTTTATTTAATCGGACTATATATAACGGTCAGATTCGCGGGGGTAAAACGAAAGCTGATGATTTTGACAATAGACCTCTTTCTGTTCTCCCTTTTTTCGCATTCTTTTTGGTGACACCAGACTTGATTGCAGCACGTGGTCGTGGGGGTGGGTTAGCACTTTGGATTCGAGATTGAAGATATGTTTACAGAAGAAAGGCAACAAGCATACTGCGGGGTACATCAGGATACAAAGTAAACTTTGAAACAAAAATCCTTTGAAAAAGCTTTGGTTTTCAAGAGGTACGTGGTTTATCTTAGAACGTATCCAATAAGCACGGACTTAGATTATGGTTCTTGCTATCTCCTCAAATCTTCATGATAACGGTCAGGCTATACTCAAGACAGTCTATAGCTTTTAGAAAATCATGCTCCAAGAACTAGAAGCCACATTTGATGGTACAGCCTTTCAACTGGAAGTACCCTTAAATCTAGCGGTGGGTACGAGAGTTCGGATTATCGTTGAAAGTGTTTTACCCAACGAACAAAAACAACCCAAGACATTTCTTCAAACTGCCAAGTCCTTGGAGTTGCAAGGTGAGCCTGATTGGTCAGAGAAAATAGACCAGTATTTGTATGGAGAAACTGTTTCTAGCAATGATTGATGTGTATTTAGAAGAAGGTTCAGCAGAATTTCAACAGTTGCAACAATCCTTTAGAGAAAAGAACCCGCTTCTATACCAAAAATTGAAAGCATCTCTTGCCCAGAAGCAAGGT
>JBPCQW010000098.1:0-5096 GCA_050997715.1 Hassallia sp. | reverse complement strand
GCCTTGAAACTGCCAAATTGCTTGGATACGTTCTCAACTACAATGCCCACTGATTCTGCACCTCTGCAACTAATCACCCGTTCGTTGGTACGTTAAAGGTGTTATATACATATATCACAGACAGGGGAAAGGGAAAAGGGGAGACAAGCAGACAAGAGGGACAAGGGGGATCAGGGGGAGCAATCTTATCGTAGCGGGAAATATTTATTCTTTCTCATCCTTTTGCCTTTCCCCTTTTCCCCTCTTAAAATTGCCCAATGCCCAATGCCCAATTGCCAATTCCCAACTTTGGCTTTTGTAGCGAAAAATTAAGGAATGTTGCATTTCACGCTTTTGGGGAAGCCGGAGAGACAAAAGAGCCAAAAGTACGTGGTAGTATGCTTTCGGTAAATGTCAAAATTGGGAGAAGACCTTTGACACTACGGGTTGCTGTTGTTGGGTCAGGTCCAGCTGGTTCTTGTGCCGCCGAAACCTTGGCGAAAGCTGGAATTGAAACTTACCTATTTGAGCGCAAGCTAGACAATGCCAAGCCTTGTGGCGGTGCAATTCCCCTGTGCATGGTAAGTGAGTTTGATTTGCCTCCGGAAATTATCGATCGCCGAGTGCGGAAAATGAAAATGATTTCGCCCTCCAACCGTGAGGTTGATATCAATCTAGTAAATGAAGGTGAATATATAGGAATGTGCCGGCGCGAAGTGCTGGATGGCTTCTTGCGCGATCGCGCGGCAAAACTCGGCGCAAATTTAATTAATGCCACTGTTCATAAACTCGATTTTCCTATAAACAATACAGACCCGTACACCATCCATTACGTTGACCATACAGAAGATGGCGCACAGGGTATTGCGAAAACCCTGAAAGTAGATTTAATTATTGGCGCAGATGGAGCAAATTCCCGCATCGCCAAAGAGATGGATGCTGGAGATTATAATTATGCGATCGCTTTCCAAGAGCGCATTCGTCTACCCGACGACAAAATGGCATATTACAACGACCTCGCCGAAATGTACGTTGGCGATGACGTTTCTACCGACTTTTACGCCTGGGTTTTCCCCAAATACGACCACGTAGCCGTCGGTACCGGCACAATGCAGGTTAACAAAGCCAGCATCAAACAGTTACAAGCTGGTATCCGTGCCCGCGCTGCCCGAAAACTCGCCGGCGGTCAAATTATCAAAGTTGAAGCACACCCGATTCCCGAACATCCCCGTCCCCGTCGCGTTGTCGGTCGCATCGCTTTGATCGGTGACGCTGCTGGCTACGTTACCAAGTCCTCTGGTGAAGGTATTTACTTTGCTGCTAAATCCGGGCGGATGTGTGCCGAAACGATTGTAGAAATGTCTAATGCCGGTGTCCGTATTCCTACAGAAGCCGATCTTAAAGTTTATCTGAAGCGTTGGGATAGAAAATACGGACTCACCTACAAGGTGTTGGACATTCTGCAAAATGTCTTTTATCGTTCCGACGCTACCCGCGAAGCATTTGTAGAAATGTGCGGTGACATGGACGTGCAGCGGCTAACTTTTGATAGCTATCTCTATAAGACGGTTGTTCCAGCAAACCCGATCACCCAACTCAAAATTACCGCCAAGACTATTGCTAGTCTACTTCGCGGTAACGCCCTCGCGCCTTAAGCGGAGTGGGGGAGTGGAGGAGTGGGGGAGTGGAGGAGTGGGGGAAGATGAGCAATAAATTCCTCCCTCGTCCCCCTTGTCCCCGTTGTCCCCCTTGTCCCCCCCTGTCCCCTTGCCCCCAATCCCCATTTAATGTATATTATTCTCTGACGGTATAAATAATAGCCGCTATAAATCCCAAATTTGTTGTTAAAATAAAAACGCAGTAGTAAATACGTAGAGAATATACGAGTATGCTTGCCTAGATGCAAGATGCTTGTATGAAGTAATTCTTCAATCTGACCTTCTTTTCAGTAGTTACCCAATCAGGGCAAGCAGTCTACCAAGCATCTACAAATCAATTTAGACTAATACACGCATCAAACTACTGAAAAGTTTGGGTTGAGAGCTTCAATTGCTGTTTAGGAAATAAACTGCTTTGATAAGAAATTACGAATTGAATATAAAGAGTTCATGAAAATCATAAGAATAGGTTGGCATGTGTTCCGTATATTTACTACTGTGAACTGGTCGCCTACTTGAGACGAACTCCTGGATAGGAGTTGTAGCCTAACTATGAAACTAAGTTCAATTTTTGTTACTACTTTGTCTGTTGCTGTTACTGCTTTAACAGCGCTTGGTTTCTCCGGTCAAGCTCAAGCTCTAACTTTTTCAGGTAAATCGAGTGGTGCGTGGGGAGAACCTACTCCAGGAAGCATCAATACTAATCCCATATTTTCAGGTGTGGGAAATAATTCATTTAGCTGGGGAGATCCTGATGACTTTGGCACGGGTCCAAATCAACTGACCTTTAATGGAGATTCATTTTCGAGTAAAATGGGTTCTCTATTTAAGATAGGTGATTTGACTTACTTTAATGGATCTGTCACCCCAAATACAAGCGTCGATTTTGTACCTTTAAATCTCCATGTATCATTCGGCGATCGCCCTAATGTTAGTGAAGTTTTTAACTTCAACTTTCAGTTAGTTAATACACCCAACGAGTCAACGAATCCTGAGGAGAACGCAGATTTTGTTTACGTGGGTAAAAACTTTGGCAATCGCAATTTTACCTTTGCTGACAAGAAATACACACTGGAGCTAACTGGCTTCAGAAAAGATGCAAGCACTACTGATGTCAGCGAATTTAGAGTTCTTGAAGGAGAAAAAACCACAGCAGCTATTTTTGCTAAAATCACTGAGGTTCCACCAAATTTAAAAACGATTCCCGAACCTGGGACTATTGCTGGTTTGTCCCTCTTAGGCATCTACCTGATTTCCCGCCGGAAATCCACGAATAGCTAAATTTTTGGGAAAATTAAATATACAAAACAAGATTGGCACTCTCTGAATTTTTTCACTCTGAGAGTGCCAATTTATGTCTTAAACTGACCCCATTGAGAGTTATTTTACTCGACTAGTGAAGTGGAAGCACTCTCAGTGGATGGAGGAACGCTGGGTAACTCAAGGCAGTATCCCGCACCATATACCGTCTTGATGTAGCGCGGATGGCGGGGGTCTGGTTCTAGCTTGGTTCTCAGATGGCGGATATGCACTCGAATCGTTTCAATGTCATCATCTGGATCGTAGCCCCAGACTTCCCGAAGGATTTCGCTAGGAGAAACTGTCTGTCCGTGACGTTGCAATAAACAGTGAAGTAACTCAAATTCCAGGTGAGTCAGTTTCACAGTGTCCTGGAACCATATCGCCTCAAATCTTTCTGGAACGAGGGTCAACGATCCATAATTGAGAATTTCGCTGTGCTTGGCAGCTTGGGGGATGCGGTCAGTACGGCGTAATAAGGCTCGTACTCGCGCCAGCATTTCTTCAACTTCAAACGGCTTGGTGAGGTAGTCATCCGCGCCGGCATTGAAGCCTTCTACCTTATCTTGAGTCTGGCTTAAAGCGGTCAACATCAACACGGGAATTTCAGAGGTGCGATCGTCCCGTCGCAGGCGTTGGCAAACGGTAAATCCATCTACTCTGGGCAACATCAGATCGAGCATGATTAAGTCTGGTTGCAGCTGGAGAGCCAGCGCTTGACCTTTGATGCCGTCTTCAGCTTGGCTGACATCGTAGCCAGCCATTTCCAAGTTGACGGCTACAAGTTCGGAAATCGCTGGGTCATCGTCTATGACAAGAATCCTCGGCATTCGTAAAAATTTACTACTACTAGTTAAGGATAATTAAGAATCTTTGGGAGATACAAAGATTGCTTAACTGATTATAAAAAAGATTTTAAATCTAAAATAAACATTAAGACTAAAGTACATTAAAATCTATATATTATGTGTTACGCTGCCTACAATCCGCCTCGATTTTTGCAAAACGGTGTCGCCATGACTGTATATGCCGCTTTGTGGGGCAAACGTAATTGCCAAAATACTGCTCAAGATCCTGAGCCACCTTATGAAGAAAAAATATTTACAGGTGGGCAAGGTGTGCCAATTTATGGTTTGGTTGCTATACCAAAAAACGCTCATAGCACGATTGTTGGTACTTACGGCATTACAGGCGAGTTAGAAAAAGAATGGTTTTTGAGAGTGCTGGGACGCAAAGCATACGCTCAAGGATACGCTGTAGTGTTGTTTGATTGGCGTGCCCACGGCAAAACCGCAGAATTATCGCCGACTTTGACCAGCGATGGTTTGTATGAAGGAGAAGATTTTGTTCGCATAGCGGCGGCTGCTAAGGCTATGGGATGCCCTGGAAAGTTTTGGTTTACAGGATATTCCCTAGGAGGACAATTGGCGTTATGGGCGGTCAAAGCTGCTGTAGAATTGACTAGAGAAAATAAGAATTTAGGGATCACAGAAAGTGAGATTGGCGGTGGTGCGGTAATTTGTCCAAGTTTGGATTCTTTGCGATCGCTTTCTTATTTAGTTAGACAACCCGTTGGTAAATATTTTGAAGCAGGTATCGCCGGTAATTTAAAAAAACTCGCATGGCGAATTCACGATCTGCATCCGGGAACCATAGATCCAAAAGCGATTGAACGCGCTAACAGCATTTGGGGTTTTGATGAAGAATTGGTAATCGAGCGATTGGGTTTTCCCACCGTTGAAGCTTATTACAAAGCAAGCAGCGCTTTACAACTGCTGCCAAAGCTGGAAAAACCAACTTTGATTATATACGCCCAGGATGATCCATTTTTTCATCCTGCGATCATCCCAGAATTAGAAGCCGCTTGTGAGGAAAATCCGATGATAGATTTGTTACTCACTCCTCACGGTGGTCACATCGGCTATTTGAGTAGTAAACAAGGACAGCAGAAAGCCCAAGACCCAGACCCGTGGTGGGCTTGGAATCGGACTTTAGAATGGCTGGGGCAGAGGAGTGGGGGAGTGGGAGAGGGGGAGAGGGGGGGACAAGGGGGACAAGGGAGAGAAGCAACCACGCTCTAACGCTCCAACTAACCACCAACCATGTAGAGACGCGATTAATCGCGTCTCTCCTATCGACTAACAACCCACTCTTGACCAA
>JBPCQW010000259.1:0-24902 GCA_050997715.1 Hassallia sp. | reverse complement strand
GTGTGATTCATCTATCAATTTTGGATGCGTGGATTTTAGAAGCTATGTCAGACATTTTCACTCTTAGTTCTAAGTCCAACAAAAAGAAGCGATCTAATTTTAGCGATCGCGGTATTAATTATCCGTTTTATCCGGAACAATTTAACTACTTAAGAATTTTAGCCCCAATTGCTGATAGATGGCATCCAACCACACCTGAATCACAGCTTTACTTTTTATTCAGTGGGTGACCTGGGACTCGAACCCAGAACCAGCAGATTAAGAGTCTGATGCTCTACCATTGAGCTAGTCACCCAAACCATTATGAATAATAGCATACTTGTGAGATATAAACAAGTATTTGCTAAGAAATTAGTTAGACTACGTTAAAATTCAATGGTGAAGGTGGTTTTATTTGCCGCACTCTCTAGATGAATTGTGGCGCCTAGATGTTTGACCATTTTCTTGACTAATGCTAATCCTAATCCAGTTCCACCGTATTTCCAGGGGTCATTTTTAGGAATGCGGTAAAACGGATCGAAGATGCGTGAAAGTTCATCTGAGGGTATTTCAACGCCGGTGTTGCTAATGCTAAGACAAACTGTGTTTGCTTTCAGGTAAGCTGAAACTGCGATCGCTTCATTTGCAGGTGTATATTTACAAGCATTATTTAACAGTTCTGCGATGATACGCTCTAACTCTGTAATATCTATTTGTAAGGATGGCAGTTCTTCCACAATACTTAAATTTAATTGTTGCTGCTGGCACTGAATGCGTTCTCGAAAAGGTTCGACGATAGAAGGAAGCCACGTTTGTAAGTCAATGCATATCAAAGTCATTGGCTCAATGTCGGCTTCGAGGTATGTTAATGTAAGTAGATCGTTAATTAATTTGCTTTCTCGTTCGCATTCGTTTTCAAGTATCTGAAACAGTTGCGGAACTAGTTCGATTTCTAATACTCCTTCTTGCTGGAGAAGACTTTCTAATGTTTGTGCTGCCAGACTAATGCTGGTTATTGGTGTTCGCAATTCATGAGAAAGAGTTCGCAAAAATTCCTTTTTCAGATGTTTCAGTTTTTCTAATTCTCCAACTTGCGCTTGTGCAGCTTTTTTGAGCAGGGCTATTTCTTGCTGAAGTTCTGTTTGCTGTACAGCAATTCCTAATTGGGTAGCTATTTGTTTGAGTAAGTCAATTTCTGTTTGCTGCCATTGACGTGGCGATCGGCAATGGTGGACAATCAGTAAACCCCACAAATCCTGCTTTAATAAAATTGGCACAATGACATTAGCTTTAACCTGGAAAGAAGCAAGTAAGTCAATTTGACAACGATGCAAACCAGCCGCGTAAATATCTTCTAAAACTTGAATTCCACCACGTTTGTAACGTTCTATATATTTTTCACTAAAACAGGCATGTTTGATGTTTGTTCCTAATAAAGAAGTACCCCCAACAATAGTTGATTCGGCAATTATAATGCCACTCCAATCAAGTTGAAAGCGATAAGTGATGACGCGATCGCTCTCTAAAAATTGCCGAATTTCTTTAACTGTCTGATTGAGGATTATCTCTAAATCTACACCGAAGTGAATTTTTTGGGCGATCGCTTCTAAAAGTTGCTCTCTGCGATCTTCAATTCCTTCTGCTTCTGCTTCTTTAATAACGGTAATATTATTACTAGTGCCAATTAGTCGATAAATTCGCGAGTTAGCATTTCGCAATGGTGTTAAAGTCGTTTTCCACCAACTGCGAATTCCTTTAAATTGCAAGCATTGTTCGTAGCAAATAGTTTTGCTGCATCGCACGCACTCTGTATAATGCTGACGCACATTTGCCGCATCAACTGGGGAAAGAACTTCTTCTGGTGTTTTCCCTCTCAAATCATCTTTACTAATACCCGTCCATCTTTCGTGAGTTGGGTTTAACCCCACATACCGAAAATTCCCATCTTCTAAAACATCTACTACAAAGATTGATGCTTCAACAGAATCATACATGCTTAGTAAAAGCTGCTCGCTAGTACTTTGCTCATGAAGTGCGATCGCACCCGATGGTGATAGCTGTATCAACTCTGCCGTTGATTCCAATGGATTAATATTCATGCGATCCCTGTCTAGTTTTGCTCCCCTCAATTCACGGCGCTGTATTATTCTATATATCTGTGTAGAAATTCTCTTTCAGCGCATGAAAATACATTATTTCAGCGTTTACTCATCGAGGTTTATATCTTTCTCGACTTTTCCCGCCTAACCTAAGAAGCCTAATTGATATCAGTTGAAAAAATCCTGCTTTGTGAAGGTGAAAATGCATTTGCAGGTTAGGGTAAAATTGAATGTTACTATTTTTATTTTTTTAGTATTGTCACATAAACTTAATTCTCAATCAAGAATATTTTTATAAATATTTACAATTATTAAACTTTTTTAATAATAAATTGAGATTCAGACTTGTCCAAAAACTTTATAAGCATTGATACCCGTAATCAAAGCAACTAAAAGCCAAGTTATTGCTAAACCGACGACTTCACCAAAAAATAGCCGTAATAAACGGTGCAAAAACATACCAATGATAGAGCCTACAGGTACAGCGATCGCCCAACTAACAGAACTTATTAATATCCATCTCCAAGCCGAGGGAACAGACTTAAAAATTGCCAACATTGAAAAAATCCAATTGCAAAGCCACCAATTGCTGCATAAATTGAGCCATAGATGGCTCTAAAAGGCAAAAATTGACTTGTGGAGACTGATCACAACCTATACGACACCAATCTCATTATCACTCCCAGCAGCGCTTAACCTCAATGCGGGAAAAACCCACTGCAATACGGCACACATCACAACCACCGACAATCTTGATTTTATTCTTGTCCCCGCTGCATATGTTTGTAGGTGCAAGCCCCAAAGTTTTTTGCTGATCGACGTAGTGAAAGCTTGGATTAGTAAGCTTTCCAGAATTTCGACCTTCATAATTTTAACTTCTGGCTTGCCATCAGATGCAAAGTAAGCTTCTAGCGGGTAAATTTTTCTTTCCTTCAGCTAGTTGACGAACCGTTATTAGTTTGCTAATATTAATAATCGTGGCAAGCAAACGCCGCGCCGGGATAGCTCAGTTGGTAGAGCAGAGGACTGAAAATCCTCGTGTCACCGGTTCAAATCCGGTTCCTGGCATATTTTTCAACCGAATAACTCAGTATCTGGCGGGGCGATCGCATCTTTTCCTTAGTCAAGGTTTAGTCAAGAAAATTTTACGTCCTTTGAGTAACCTAAGACAATCGGTGGTGTTGGGCGCTCGCTACGGTACATCATCAATTCAAATGCGCGCTGGTGGTGTCGCTCGTTGATCCAGTGATGGTAAAGTTCCGTATGAATTTGGGCGCTATGTCCCATCTGTTGAGCGGCTAGAGACACATCAAGTCCAAATTCTAAAGTTCTTACAGCCCAACAGTGGCGTAAATCGTAAGGCTGAAAGGGGATATGTCGGTGAAACCAAAGTGTAACTGTATGACCGACTTCCGCATTGGGACGGTCGAGGTTGACTTTGGGGAGTTTAACTTCTTGTAAGTCGAATGCTTGAAACCACTCCGGGTAACAGGGCCACACCCGTCTTGCACCGGTTTTAGAATTTTCACCAACATTGACGATGTAATCACCACGGGTGATCGCCCCAAAATCTAACCTAAAAACTTCATGATTCCTCAATCCGTAAGTAGCTAGCATCCCATATACCCAACGCCACGCCTCGTTCTCAATTTGATAAAAGTGTTGGGCGACAATTGTGTCCGACGGGAGGTCACGCGGCGTTACTTTTTTTGGGCTGTACCTTCCAGAGTAAGGTTTTAGATTGATATCAATTTGGGCAAACTTTGCTAACGCCGATAGTGCCATGCATGTGCGCTTGCGAGTTTTGGTATCAGGCTTGGTGTCGGTTACGGCTTTTAAAATAATCTCACTACTTAACGCCTCCCATTGTGGGAGTTTGTTAAATACATTCCAATAATCAATCTTCCATGTAGTTTCGGTTTGATAATTGCGCTGGCGGACTTGAAAATAAAATTTTTCAAACTTATCAATCCAATCTTTGATGTAATCAATGGAAGAATCCGGAATTTTTAAATAAACCTCCCATTTAAATTCTTTACAAGCAAGTAACCCGCCTAGCTTAAAAGCTTCTGCTTCTGCTCTTTTTAGCCCTTCTGGATTGGCGTAAACGCCAAGAGTAAGCCACTGTTGGCTTGCCTTACTCTTGTTAGAGTTGGGCTTAGGGGGAAGAGTCGCTCGCAAGTAAAGGCGGTTGTTGTTGCGGACGACCGCCACGCCGATCCTGGCAGCTTTCAGTCGATTATTCACTTCCGCTAGTTGTTCTGAAAATTCCATACTTAATCAACCAAAGGTTTTTAGACAAAAAAACTCGTACTTTGATAAAATACGAGTTTGTTAAAACAAGCTTTAATTGTTTCGTGGCATAAAATCACAAGCGCCTTGCAAGTGGTGAAGAATTTTAGTTAGCTGTTCGGTGACAATTTTGTCAGAAAAATCTGTAGCATATTCCATTTGTGTCATTGCTAAAAGTAGCCTTTCAATCTGAGATTTCCCTTCTTGTAAATGTTGCCAGGTTCCGAAGTAATCCCATTCTGGATCTGGTATTGGGTAGTTTGCGTTTTCAATTTCCATCTTTTTTGTTCTCCTTAAAAAGGGTATTTTAATTATCATCTGCTGTGGCGAACTGTGGCTACCGCTTACATCTGTGGCGTGGGTGTGGCGCTTACTCCGTAAGCATCCCACAGGTTTTCGCCACGCTGCCACGCCACGAGCCACAGCCACGCCACACTCCAAAAGGGCACTTCTTAGTGTGGCGTGGCGGTTTACCAATTTGATTTAAACCAGCTATCTTCTTCATTGAAAATAAGTTGTCCGGCGTTTACTAATTCACTCAAAGCGGTGATTAATTTTATATCACCTTGTTCTCTGAGTTCATCTTTCTTTTTGATATCCGCAAGCGTCTTTGGCTCTTTATTCTTAGCGTTATCAAAAAAAGACAATAAGCGTTTAGCGAGGTCGGATAATTCGTTTTGAGGTTGAATTGTAGTTCCTTGCTCGTTAATATCTAAGCTACTCTCTAACTTCTTAACTGCCTCAGAGTTACTGGATGGAGTGTTATTCTGAGGGGTAAAAGGTGGGAGATATTCGCGCTTGTCGCGGTTATACCCTGAGTGATTTTCTAACTCAGGCATTGTGTACCATTCCCCCGTCTTGCCATAATAAATAGCGCGTCCTATTGGCGACACTTTAACTAAATCTCTTACCGTATCAAGAGAGAGGTTCTTAAAAATCTTCGATCCTTTCCACTGGTCTAATGCTCCGATATTTTCACTAAAAGCTATGACAATGCTGGTCATTTGACTGGTAGTTGAAAGGTTGAGCGAAGCGCCACCAACGTAGGGAGACTGCATCAGAAACCAAACGTTTCTACCAGCCGAGTCCCCACCACTAGTGTAAGAAGTTAATTTATCTACAAGTAGCGTTGATTTTGCTTGTTGTAGCTTATTTCCTAACATTGTTCCTTCATCTACAATCAACAATGTTCGCTCGTTTTGTTGGGCGTACTCTGAGTACTTATTAAAACAATCTTCCGTCCAAGCTGCGACTACACTAGGCTTTGCGTCCATGCAAGCGAATGATTTCAGCACATCGCAGGAGTTGAAATAACCCGCTTCTTTAGGATCGTTTTTTGGGTCAATTACAAATACCTTAAGATTGGGGTGCTTTCGTTTGGCGATTCTTAGCGCGTTGCTGATTAGCATTCCCTTGCCGCTACCTGGGATGCCAATTACAATAGTGTTGCCTATTCTCTGGGTCATTTCGCCAAGAATGTCAATTTTAGCGCTTGCGGTAGGGTCGTAGGTGTCAGCATCGGTTTGAAACTCCACCTGTAACCCAGCTTTTTCTAAAAGCGTTTTTGCGGTTGCCATTAGGGATTTAGAAGTTGGGGGTGTGGGGGGAGAATGACTTTCCTCCAAAAAATCCGCCGCCGCAGCGCTTAACGCCAAGCCACGACCTGTCGCAAATTTTAATTCGGCAAACACCGCGTCCTTGCCAGCCTGACGGGTATAGTCCGCGAAGTCGTCGCCATCAAGCACCTGTGCCACGCATCCCAATCCGGCGATCGCCGCTTGATTTCTTTGGATCTCTCCAGCCTTTTTCCAACTGTCCCACAGAAAATAAGCTGCTACTAGTCCCCCAGTGAGGGGGCTGGCAGCGCTGGCAGCTAATGCACCCAAAATCAAGCCACCGATAACGTTCCACTGCAAGTGATTATCTTTGGTGGCGTTAAGCGCGATCGCACTCCATTCTTCCGGAGTTTTACTGGTTTTTTCTGGATTGAAGCGTGTCATAGTACAAACATACTTTTTGATTAAAAACCATACAGCCGCAGCATCTGACGGATGACTGCGGCTGTATTTACTACTTGCTAGAGGATTTGATTGCGTAAGATAGTTTCCCAACCCAGATGATTAAACTGAGAACAATCTCGATAGCAAACAGTGTTACCAGTGCTAAAGCTAAATTGCCATAATCAAGCTTGTTCCACTGTCCGGAGCCTATAAACCAAAAGAAGTCTGAAAACTTTCCACTTGCTACAGGAGAATAAACCGTAATGCAGATCAGGAAATCAATTGTGTAAGTTACAATTTTTAAGCGTTCCAGATTGCTTACAAGGGAGACTGGCAAAGCGTTGTAAGTGCGTTTGAGCATCGCTAAGGTTGGATCGTCAGTCTCTTTTGCTTGATACTTAATACGGCTATCGGCATCACTAATTACTTGTTGGATAAAACCTTCATGACTGTACAGAATCAGTGGCAGTACTTCAATAATCTGAATCACTCCCCACAGTAAAGTACCCAATATCCAGGTAACACCGCGACCAAGAAAATTGGCAATCCCGTTAACAATCGGAATCACTGACACTAAATAAATAAATGCCTGGTTTATCACTTTGCCACTGAGAAAGCGCACCGCCTGCTCGTAGGGCTGGATGTTGAGGTAGGCGAAATATACGCCACTTAACACCAAACCCCAGTATAAAATTCGTAGCCATTTTTCTGGTATTTTCTTCTTATCGGCAGTGCTGGCAGAAGCATTGCCAGGACTAGCTTTTTTACTAAACATTTGTAAAACTCCCTATTTTTCCGGTGTAAAATAGAATACTTTCGCCCCTTTAATCTTTTTGATTTGGGCGATTGCCAATTCGCGATCGCCAGTAAAAGCCATCTGCCCTACAACTAGTTGTCTTTGGGCGTTCCGAATAATCACCCCAGTCTGCCCGTTACCATCACAAACAACCGTGCCTGCGGGTAATGGCTTTTTTGTGGTACGGTCTAATACTGGATCTCCCTCAACCAAAGTGGCGAGGTTTCGAGGTGAGTTAACCGCTACAACAATGGTGCATCCGGCTTTGTATCGCGCCGCAGCCGCAGTCGCTTGCGATTTTTCGAGTGCCAATTGCTCATCCAGTAGTTGTTGTTGGTTGGTGTTAGCAGAAATTATTTCTCTAGTCTGAGAAAGCGATCGCATGTTGCGGGTGATGTCGTTTGAAGAAAAAGCAAGGCTGCCAGCTATCAAACAACTAAAAATAATCTGGCTGTTATATTTACGCCAAATTTGTGCGAGATGCATACTTATTAAGTGGCTGGGGAACACCCCAGCCGTGAGACATTAGCGGTTAGATTTTATTTGCTCTAAGAGCGCCGTTGCTAAACCGAGTTGATCCGAAAAAGACAATTCATCAAAGCGCTCGTAAGCTGGGATAATTTCATCACCAACATCAGTAGCATCGTAATTTTCGGTTTGATCAGCACACATCAACCCTGTTAAAATTGATAACATCCAGATGCGCTCTGATTGAGTTAGAGCTTCAAAGCACGACCCCCAGCTTGCCTCCATCTCTCCAAGTAGTCCTGGATCATTAGGGAACGAGCCACAGAAATAGCCGATTGGTTTAGTCATGGTGTAATGTAATTGGTGCTGTTGGGAGGGGTTGTGGGTCTGTCTCTGGCGGGACAGCCATTGCAATAATTAACAAAGCTGCTAAAATCTTCATGTTCGAGTACCTGAAAGGTCATCGGATGTGGCGATCGCTTGCCCGACGAAGTTCGCGATCGCTTTTAAATTGCTCATGGTGGTAAAGTTAATGCTGGTATTGTTTTATGTCCTGGCGTTCTGATGCAGGGGCGGTCGCTTCTTTGGCACACTGAGAAGCGACCGCCCTTTTCAAAATTCCTCAAGTAAACCCCGCAACCTCACGATGACTGGATCTTCGGCTTGAGGAAGTTCCTTTATTGGTTCGCAGGAAGGGGGCAATTCGTACTGAAACCCAGGTTGTTGTATTGAGGACAACTGCATTGATGCAGGGTGGGGGGAGTTACCCCCCATGACCCAGGTGCTTTTAAGGTGAAAGCCATACCGGGTAATTAGCATTGCAAACAAGTTGGAGATGCTGTTTACTCCCGTCAACAGCATTAATTCCTCCGCAAGTGGTTTAACTCGCGAGTTTAAGGTTATTCGTGCTTCGGTCATGGTACGATTGTTTTACTTACGTTGAATACGTAGAGAACCAAGAGGCGATTTTCCAGCAACGGCGATCGCCTTTTGCGTTATTTAGGTTTCCCATTAGTTGAATTCCTCAACTTCTAAAATTCCTCCGGCTTTTAGGTGAAAAACGCAATAGTTTTGCTCGTAAGCATCGGTGAGTTCAGTGACGGCGTGGATCGCGTCAATGATTGTTAAGCCTGGGTCATAGTTTGCATATTCACTTTGCAATAGTTGACGCAACTCTGGCGATTGGGCGATCGCTCTCAGTTCCGCTTGCACATATTGCAAACGCTCAAGAAAGGTCTTTTTGGTTAGTTCCATGTTTCTGTTGCCATAATAGTGTTTCTCACAAAGTAGTTAACGCCTGGGGCTTCAGCGAGTGAAGCCCCTATTTTTTACCTCTGAGTTTAAAGAGGTAATGCAAGCTGAAAGCTTTTGACAGTAGACTGTTCGGCTTCATAGACCAAGGCGTTGATTATCAATTGCATAAGTTTTAGGCGTTGGTATTCGCCATAATTTGCAATTGTCTTAGGAAAGGGATGCATTTCGTCTTCTAGATCGCCAAGGTCGTCGTCGGGATACACCAAAGCGAATGCAAGTATCTCAACTACTGCCAGTAGTTGGTCGTGACTCAGTGTTCTTATCAGTTCTTGATCGTCCATTACTCCTGTTGGTTGGGGTTGTTCAGGCAATTCTCACTTTTATCAACTGCTGGCAGGTCTTTAACTTGCGCTACTTGGCTAGCAGGCTGCCACCTCTGCTTGGTTGCGGTTGGGTGTGAGGGTGTTGCAAATTTTATTGTACCGGGGTACAACTAAATATAGTCTAGTACTGCCAGGGTAAAAAGTAAAGATAGTGCCAGGGTAGAATAAAGGAGAATATATGAGTCAAGTTACCAATAATGCGGAAACCCCTACACGGACAGAGGAAAAAGGACTTAACGTTGACGTTGACACCAGATGGTGTAGAGATGCTGGAAACCAAAGCGAAAATATTGGGAATCAGCAAGAGCGAACTTATAGAGCGTATAGCTCGAAGTCAAGCATCTCCAGTTCCGGAGCGTCAGATGATGGGGGAATGGTCTGCCAACTGATAGACGATTATCGCGATCAGGTGGCAGCAAGAAAGGCTGAGATTAAACGCCTCGAAGATGAAGTAAAAAAGCTTGAGTTTAGGATTGATGAGTTTGAAATCCTTAAGCACGAATTAAACCAGGAACCCCTACAAGTCGAATAAAGCCGTCCCTACCTTATGAGGCAGGGACGGCTTTTTAATGCGGTGGTATCTGATAGCAGGTAGCCAAGCTTAAAAGACTATATTTTTATGCGTCTTTTAACACGAAACTCGTCCAGTGGTGACTCAAGTTGCTTTAATGGCAAGGTTTCTTTTGGCTCCATTTCCTCAACAAGTTCAGCCTGCTGCTCAAGAACTATTTCTTCCTCGTCGGGAATAAATTCTAAGGAAATTCTAACCTTGCCTTCCTTCCAGCGCCCGTCACCAACTTGTAATACACGGCATCTTACCCCGTCACCTTTCCAAACTTGAGCCGCAATACTGGCTCTGTTCTCTACGAAATCAGCTAGTTTAGCTCCTGCCTCCTCAACAGTAAAAGTTGAAGCCCCAACGAAACTAAGCTGTTTGCTGACAGTTACTACATCGTCTTTGTTCATACTCACAATCAATCCTCAGTTAACGCCATTCCCAGGTTGCAGCCTGGTATTAATAGCGTTCCCTCTTGCAACCCAAAAGCGATCGCGCCCCTCGCTGTACTTAGAAGAATCCATGATTTTTGATGAAAAACTTGAAAATAAAAGTTGGTTTTTTAGGGGGATCGAGGGGGATCTCGTGGATCGTAGGGTGTCTTTTTTGCATCAAAAGCTACTCATGCTGTGGTAAATCACTAACATTAGTATATTGTGCTGTATCAAATTCAACATTAGTTAGAATTAGCATTTTCAGCCCCTCACTGTACTTAGATGAAGCCAGGATTTTTGATGAAAAACGCGAAAATAAAAGTTGGTTTTTTAGGGGGATCGAGGGGGATCTCGTGGATCGTAGGGTGTCTTTTTTGCATCAAAAGCTACTCGTCCCGTGGTAAACCCATACTATTCGCACATTAGGCTGTACGAAATTTAACACTAGTTAAAAACCACGCTTTCACCTTAGACCGCCACCGAAAACGTAAAAAGCGATCGCTCTCATCCATGAAAATCCTCATCGATGCGACTATCTCTCATCCATGAAAACTTTCCTGGATGCTGCCAATGCCCAATTAAAAAGCGATCGCGCTTCGGGGGTTGAAGAAGGCGATCGCATAAAGGGTAATTTTTTAAAATAAACATCTACCGAGCCAAATTTTACTCTATGGAAGTAACGCTTACTGAAATCAAGAAAAAATTTAAGCGATCGCTCCTATTTCTAAGAATTTGTTTTTGGGGGCATTATCCCCTTTTAAAAAGCATCAAGCAGCAAGTGTCAAGTTATTTAACTCTTGCAAAAGAAAAAAAGGTAGCGCGAGCTACCAATGTTATCCAATTACTAAAAAGACATGCATAATCCAATTAGTTTATACTCCAATTCTAACACAAAAGCGCCTTCACATATCGACAATCACCATTATCAAGAATGGCTAAATAGCGGCGTTAAAGAAGAGATAATCTGCAAGAATATCAAGTCTTATCACGACCCTGTAGAAGTCGATAAGCTGTTAAATAGAAACAACAAGTCACGATGGAAGCACTCTGATAACTTAGTGCCTTGTTGGGCTGTAAGCGGTGTAGACCCAATGACTGACGAGTCTACGTTAACAGGAGTTCAGGTCAAACCAGACACCCCACAGAACAAAGAAGGCAAGATATTAAAATATTTAGGAGCTAGCAGTTACACTCCTACCCCACTTTTTCTTGATACTGGCATCAAGGAATATTGGAAAGGAATAATTGACGACAAAACAGAACCAGTGTTACTAGGGGAAGGGGCAAAAAAAGCAGGTGCGGCATTATCAATTGGTCACGCCATGATTTCAATTCCTGGTGTTTCCACTTGTAGAAAGAAAGGCAGATTACACCCATCCTTAGATTTGTTCGCGGGATTCGGAAGGGTTTTCTATTTAGCATTTGACAACGATGTAATGTCAAAGAAACCAGTCCAAACTGCATTGCTCGCAATGGGGCGGGAACTTTCTGCCACTGGATCTAAAGTTATGGTCGTCTGTCTCCCGCCGGGCGAGTTGAAGGGCGTTGACGATTTCATTGCCGCTAGGGGTGAAGAGGCTTTTAACGATTTAGTTACCTCAGCCCTAACAATTGAAGAGTGGCACGAGCAAATAAAGGAGACTTGGCGCGAACAGTTGGAGGAAATTAAAAGCAACAAGCGCTCAAAAGTTGCCAGGTACATGGAAATAATTAAACTGGGTTGGGGACATGAGTTACGTTACAACGAATTAAAAACCTCGATTGAGTTATCAGGTCAACCCCTTGATTTAGATCAAGTTCGGTTGAGAATCGCCCTAGAGTTTGACCTCGACGTGCCGATCCAAGATGCTCAGTCGATAATCGAAAATTTGGCGAAAGAAAATAGCTATCATCCCGTAACCGATTATCTCGATAGCTTGGCTCGTCAATATCCACAACCCGACTTGAGCATCCTTGATAATTTAGCTTCTCGTTACTTTGGTACAGATGAACTCTTACACAACCTTTACTTGAGAAAGACGTTGATCGCCGCCGTAGCCAGAGTTAAAGAGCCGGGATGCAAGCATGATGAAGCCACGATTTTAGTCGGTGGTCAAGGCATCGGTAAAAGTACTTTTTGGGAGAAGCTCTTTTGCAGTGACTGGTTTACCGATGAACTGGGAGATGCTAACGAGAAAGATGAACTGATGAAGCTACATCGTTTTTGGGGGCTTGAATGGGCGGAGTTTGAGACGGTTTATAAGCGCAAAGATGTAAGCTCTCTCAAAAAATTTATGACCACCAAAATCGACCCCATCAGAACACCATACGCTCGCTCACTCAAGGAATACCCGCGCCAATCGGTTTTAGTCGGTTCGACTAATGAGCAAGAAATACTCTCCGACCCAACGGGAAGTAGGCGATTCTGGATCGTCCCAGTCTCTAAACGCATTCCTACAAACCAACTAGAGGAAGAAAGGGACAAGATTTGGGCTGCTGCCTACGCATTATATAGATCCGGTGAAAAATGGTTCCTAGATTGGGAGGACATGGCTTTGCAAGAAGAGTTAAACAAAGACTATCAAACTCAAGATCCCTGGGGAGAAACAATCCACAACTACATCGTCCACAAGTCAGAAGTCACGCTCAACGACATTTTTCATCAGCTTTCAATCGAACCCGCGAAGCAAGACATGACCGCCACAAAACGTATCTCTTCAATTCTTCGCGGGTTTAACTGGGAAAGAGTTAGGAAATTTGTTGATGGGGTATGGGTTCGCATTTGGCAAGAAGCGAAATTAAAAGTTGGTTTTTTAGGGGGATCTAGGGGGATCGTTAAAGTTGAAGATACTTTTGATACAAGTAGTCAGCCTGAAAAAAATTACCGAAAGTTGGATTTACAGGGGGATCTAGGGGGATCGTCAGACAAGGATGTAGTGTTAGATACAGTGTATAAAAAAGAAAAAAATTACGAGGATCGTGATTTTTCCCCTGCACAGCAAGACTTACAGGGATTTAAAGATTTTACGATCCCCCTAGATCCCCCTCCAAACCAAACTTTCGGTAATTTTGATAATGCGACCTGGGGTGTAGGGTCTAACCCCTCACCCGCCCCCACTGAAATTCTTTGCCCTCGCACCGGCTTACCACTTCCAAAACCTTTTGAAATTAAAGTTGAAAGTCCCCTGGGAATTTCTACCTGTCTTGTGACTGCCCAGAAGGTTCGCAAAAAGGATGGTCGGACTGAAAGCCGGTTTGAATTTGAGTTCGCGAACGGCACCGCCAGCCGTAAATTCGCATCGGTTGCCAAGAAAGCTGAAGCTGAAGAATTTGCCACAAAAGAAATCAACGCCCGAATATTAGAAGCCCTCAAACATCCGTCACGCCGCTATAGCGTTTATCAAATAGTAGGGACGATGTTAGAGCCTGAGGTTATTTGGGTTGAGGGTTGCACCTGCACCCAAACCCCGGAACACCCAATCAATAGCTTCTACGTTTTTAAGACTCCATCGGGCGATCGCATCCAAGTGGCTGGAGAGAATGAATTCAAGTTGGAGACAGAGACGTGAAACCCACAGACGAATTTCTAGAAAACTTGGCAAAGGATTACGTCACGGAAGTACACGCTCGTGTTGGAAGCACATCTTATATTTACGAAGACTGGGACGATCCTTCTGATGATGCTACCGCTACTAGCGTGGAACAATCTACACCGAGGTCTGATCAAACATACATTGCTTCCCACAGAGTTGTTGACACAACGATTGTAAGTAGCAAACTTATTTCCCGTGACGACGAAGCGAAGGAGTATACAGTTGAAGTGAACACTAGCGTCGTTATTCAGTACAGCGAGGATGAAGATGACGACCTTTGTCCGGAGCAAATCAGAATAATTTCTTGCTATATCGGCTACGAAGGGGAATATTTTGTATCAGATGCAGAAGAATGATCAACATTAAGTAGGTAGGCACGAAAAAAGCGATCTGCCCTTGCAAAGCGATCGCTTAAAAGTAATTTCAATTCATGAGGATTCATCATGAGTGTCTAATATAGCTTTGATTTTTGCAAACAAGCCAAAACAGCGGTTAACGACTTCATGCTTTAGACTGTTTAAATAGCACGAGCCGAAAAACCGCTGTTTTAAGTGACAATATCAACTTTTAATAAAGCTAAAACTATCGTCAAGTCCCTAGACCTAACTACAGGGGAGAATATAATCCCTGTTTTTTCTAATACTTTAACTGGCAATTACCCCAGTCAAATTATCAGCGTCAACGCTTTTGTTAAAAATCTTAAAGGACATGCCAAAATCAGCAGCCTTGCACCCGTCAAGCTTCCTAACTTTCAGCTGGAAGATAGCGAAACTGACAAGCTTTACAAAACGTTAGATATTGAATGGGGTAGTCCGAGAAAACAGCTAAATTTATATATCTCTGATAACCAAACAGATTGGCACCAAATAGGCGCTATTAGCTTACTTAATCCCTCTGGCTATCCCTATAGAATCTATAATTTAATGGATTTATTTACGGATAATCTGGCAATTGAATTAGGCGAAAACGGGCGCGTCGGCGTGCAAATTCAAAATGTCGGTTACGGTGCCTTGCAGACTGGGGATACTGTAACTATTCACGGTTCTTATGTGCAAGAAATCGTGACCGATAGTAATGCGATAATTCAAAATACTATTGATTTTGCAGAAGTAATTGATATTGAAAGTACTATTATATTAGTAGCTAATCCGAATCGAAAATATGTAGCTATTACAAATAATGGGGAAAACTCAATTTATTTAAATTTAGGGGGAATAGCAACATTAGGGCAAGGTGTTTATTTAACCCCCGCTGGCAGTTTTGATTTTGACAATCCCTATTTTGGAGCCATATCTGCGATAGCAATCGGTGACATATCCTCTATCTCTGGGATAGAGTGTACTTAGTTGTTTTTTGAAGAAAAATTATGCCAATTTCTAACCCCGCACCACAAGAAAAAAATGGAATCATTTATCTTGACTACATAAACTCTACTTCTGCGACAGTAACAAGTACTGCCGAAAGGATTTTAGTTGACAACACTTATAGAATAGGAATCAATATTCTAAATACAGGGGTATTGCCTGTTTATATTGATTTAAAAGTGGTTCCTACAGCAAATACCTATTGGATCAAGCTTGACCCTGGCGCTTTTTATGAAAGCCCCAGCTCGTTTAATTTTATAGGGGAGATTTATGCAATGACGATTGGGGGAGGAACTGCTATTTTACAAATTAGAGAGTTTGTCTCTGATCCAGGATAGTATTTTCAAATCACTTAAAGTAATTACTCTAAGTGATTTATACAGCACAAAAAAAATATGCCTATTTCTTCATCCAAAAATATAAAAATCGCTGATGTTGTTGACTTAGCAGTAGCGCTGGATGCCAAATCTCCAATTTCACACACCCATGCGATCGCCATAATTGAAGGATTGCAAGCGGCGCTGGATGCCAAATCTGCCACAAGCCACACTCACACGCCGGATGTATGGCAAGATATTTCTCTAAGCACTTCTTGGACTAATTACGCATCGGGCTACAGCACCCCGCAAGTTAGGAAATATCCCAGTGGAATTATTGAAGTTAAAGGAGTTATTAAAAAGTCGTCGGCACTAGTTGCAAGTGAAATAATGTGTACCCTTCCCACGGGATACCGACCTACGGAAATAATGCTTCTGACAACTTGGGCATCTGGCGGTACATCCAGGATTCAAGTTGAGACTGCTGGGGCAATTAGGCTAAATTCTGGCAACACTAGTGGTGTAGGTTTAAATTTCTTTTTTAGTTAAAACAATGCTAAAAAATCCTTTTGAACGTGTAAAAATTGTTGTTAACGACTTAGAAGATTTTGGAATGCCATATAAATTTTATGGTAAAATTGACCGAGAAATAATGTTACAAAGATATAACAATTTAACTAATAAGCCATCACATTACTTGGAGGTAAGATTTATTGGTACGACAAATCTTTAGAGAAGCAAAAGACGCAGTAAAAGATAGCTTTAGAAGTGGACGTGAAGAAGTTACAAAAACTTTTGATAATTTATCAAATAATGTTAGAGATACTTATCGGTCCGTCGATGAATTTTATAAAAATCCGCCTCATATAAAATTAGCTTTACCAAGTATCCAGGTAAGCCAAAATGAATGCAATACCGTTATCAATGTAAATAATAATGCCTTTATTACCGGGTTAAATATTCAATATGTGCATAGAAACCCTTATTGCACTCCATCATTTAAAATCCCTGAGTTTGACCCCAACGGCTATGATTTATGTGGACAGGTTTATATATTGCTTGGTTTTGGCTATAAATTACTGGGCTTTTATACGGAACCGGAGACATCCGCTTCGATACCAATTAGAATCCCGGTAGGCGTTCAGGATGTTTTCAAACAATATCAAAAGTGTTACCCGAACACAACATTTGAAACCTTTTTAGGCTATGGCGACGGTACGGGTTTCTACTATGATTTTATAATTGATGATGTTTTAATTAGGCAAGAAAGCATTTTATCTGTTCGAGTTAATCATGATTGTGTACCGCTTAACCCTCCCTTTGGATATTTAAGTCTTCCGACTTTTATTTTGGCACAAGCAGCATTTACTATCTATGGGAATAAATTAGGAATTATCCCCGAATTATTATCTAGACTTACTACTTCAGAATATATTCCGGAAGTATTAAGAATTCAATCATCAAATAAAGATAAAGGTTGCCAATATCCACCACCACCACCAGAACCACCGCCACCGCCACTACAAGAGGATTGCTGCCGTATGGGATGTTGCCCGAATGTTGGACAAAACGACCAGCTTCTAAGGCTGATTCTGAAGCGAATTGGTGAACCGAAAGAAGTTACTATTTTTGATGAAGATTTAAACCGCAAAGGAGCGCAAAAGTCAAAGAAGAAACCCGAAAGTTTAAATGATTTTCTAAAGTTAGCAGTTGAAAGGACTGCAATAGTCAATAGAATCGTCGGGATTGATAATTTCCCCATAACCGTTCCCGATACTATGATAGAACCTCATAAAGAAGGTGTTTTCGCAAAAATATTTGGCTTTATTGATGGGAAAAAGAAGCGTAAAATTAATACGATCGCTGAATTAATGGCTTGGATGTCCGAGCAAGATTCAGCAGTACTAGGTCAATTCCACCAAGTAATTGAGTTTGAAACTGGCGAGAAAGATAAAAAAGGTAAGGCAGAAAAAGCGACGGTGGTTTTGCCAAACGTGGCAGAAACATTAAAGGAAATAATAATACTGACTTCTCAGATGGCAAAACAGAATAACGTCCAGACTGAGCTTATTTTTAAGATCGCGGCTGAGGTTGTAGCGGCTAGAGCCTCTGCTCATAAATCTGCGTTAATCGCCGCAGACATCCAGGATTATTTAGATTATCCCACAGAAACTAAATTAGGTGAAATCGCTACCAATGTTAATTTCCCGCGTGTTAAGCAAAACCAAAAAGGACAGTTTGAAGTAACCGCAGCGAATGAAGATTACAAAGAATTCTTAAAGGCTGGTAGCGTAAAATTCACTTACGAAGATTGGACGGGCGATACTTCTTTGCGCGACCAATTGATGGATTTACTGCTAGTATCATCTGCATTACGTGCTTCAATACTTCAGAGGATTGATGAGTGATGAAGAAAGCATCAGAAGCCCAAACAGAAAAGTTACTCAGAAATAAGGTAGATAAAATTACGGATTTATCAGAAGTTCTCGCTGGCAAGAAACCAGTGGAGGGGAAGATTGGTGCAAAGCTTAAAAAACAAAAAGATATCGAAGGCGATTTAAAGTTAGGTCAAAAAGCTAGAGATAAAAAATTCAAAGTTTTTGACGCGTATTGTACGCGCTTGGAAGCTGTAGCCAACAATCATCAAGAAGAGACTAAAGACAATAAACACAAAATCAAAATCAAGCGCATTTCAATAGTCAATCCGAAAAACCCTAATAAAGTACTTTAATATGCCACTGCCTTTAAATCTTGATAAATTGTTGTCTTTTGGTAATCAGGTAAGTAGAAACATCTCTAATACACTAAAAGGTTTATCAAACCGAATAGATACAACCTTCAAGGGCTTAGGTGCTGCTAGTATAACCACAATTAAGTTTTTAACAATTGCTGGAGTAGTAGCAACAGGTGTCTCTTTAGCAATTGTTGGTGGCATACTTGCCTTTTCTGCTGTCGCTAGTTTAGGGACAATTGGAGCCTTAACGGTAAGCTTTCTTACGGCTGGCGCTATTGGCTTTACGCTAACTCAGGTTGTAAATATGGTTGTTAATACGACCAATTTTGTCTTCAATTTCAACGTCAACGCGAGCGATGCCGAATTAGACGCCGCGCTAGAGGCAAAGGTTGAAAGTTTTTATGGGTTGTTAGGTTCCGCCGTCGGTTCTAGTATGGGGTATTTAGTGTGTGGCGCTTTACCGGGTGCGATCGCCTTTGCTTTTAATCCGGCTGTGGGGGCGACGATTATGCGGGAATTAGATGATGAGGCTAAAAGCGAAGTCTATGGGCATATAAACGCTATTAGTAGGATGGCACATCAAACATTAATTAATGCGACACTAACTGATAAATTTAAATCCTCACGACGCTTTTTAAAGAAAAATCCTAACAACCTTTTTGCTAAGGGCGTTAAGAACTTAATGGGCGAAGATAATTGGAAGAAATGGGGGGAAAGTAATCGTCCAAGCTGGACAATCCATCAAGACGTAATCCAGAAACGAATTGAAGCAATCCCTGATAAAGGACAACGCCAATTTTTTGAAGAAGCACTAGAAGAATTTGCTGATACTTGTTTGGAGGCAAGCCACATTGTGGCTAATACGCTTGATACCCAAATGGCGGCACAAGCATTGATGCGATCGGCTACTTTGGGTAACAATACAGACGTAAAAATTACCTTCGCTTAATCATCATCGGCAGCGCTACCACGCACTCGTAGCGCTTCCCTGATAATTGCTTTGCATAGCTCTGGCTCTTTAGCCACCCATAAGGGAATTTTTCTTGTCCGCTCACGTTTAAAGTCTGTGCTTACAGTTGATTTTAGTCCCGGTATTTTTTCTTTCCTTTGGCGATTACTTTCAACTAATATTTTTTCGTAATTAATTACGCAAAAGTGTACGGGGTAAACCTTGACACTTTCTTTGTATAAAACTTCGTATTGATCTCGCCTACCAAACTTTTTTTCTTCGGTAACAGATATGGTAAGTATCTTTGCAGTCGATAACGCCGCAAGTGCTTTTAACCTTTCCTCTGCTTCTTTTTCGCTTCCCGCATGTAGCTGCATCTGTCGTCCGTTATCCAAGTTAGCAGTACAGCGGAATCGCCCCCAGCTATATCCATTAGACCCCCCTGCGGCCTCTTTAATTGTTGCCCAATCTAATTTTTTTTTGTCTATATCAGGAATATTAAAGTAATTACGTACATTTTTTTCGTTGACTCCAGCGTAAAAGGGAGGCTCTTTTTTTGGCGACCAAAAAACCGTCACTCTTATAGTTTGTCGTTGCGCTCTGACGAAATCCTCTAATGGCATTGCTACGATATCTCCTAAGTCGCGATGCTCTATTAGTTGATGGATTCCTATTAGTAAAGCAATAATTGGTTTTAAAGTTTCTTCAGTGCCGGAGAGGATAATTTCTTCAGACATAAATTCCTAAAAACTATTTTCATTCCCTATGGGAACATAAGAATATTTATAGCTTATAATAGCCGAAGCTGCTACTGTGCAAGGGTTTTATCCCGTTGAAAAAGTCAATTATTTTAACAACAAAGCCCTTGACACTTAACTATAAATATAACATGTTAGATACATTAACTGATTCTAAAAAAACATGGATTTAACAATTGCAGAGGTTGTCGCTCAAATTCCGGTTGGCGATCCAGTAAAGGGGTGGTGGGACGCCGCCGACGCCATGCCAGCCGATACCACCGTCAACGAATTTTTCGTAAAAACATTAAAAGCAGCTAGCGATGCCCAACGAGCTAAAAACGCGACTTTAGCTGCTGGAAGCCGAATTGATGGCTATCCAACGCCTGTCAACGGAACTGTAACCGTTGATCCTGGTACAGGAATTCAATCTTTTCTTACTACTTATTCGGTGAGATCGCGAGTGGCACTAACTCTAGATGTTGCAGTCTCTCCATTAGCTTAACTTTAAAGGTGCTGTGTTACAGCATCTTTACAATATTCATTAACAAGGTATTTAAATGGCTGATAATCCTTTAGGACGTTCTTTTTTTCCAATAGGACGTAAAACTAGCGGTGATGCAAGAAGAAGTCTAAAAGACCCTTTCGGATATTTTTCTTGTACTGGAAACGCGGTACGATTTTTAGAGTTAGAAGAGAAGGCAAAAGCCGTACTTTACAGCACTTCAAAAGAACGAAAAGCTTATACCAGAGGACTTGTTTTAGCTGATGGAACTAAACTTACTCCCTCAGTTGCAGGGGAAACAATCTCAGTAGTTGCAAGTCAAGTTACTTTACCTGTTGGCAGTCGTGGCAGCCGAACTGTGATTATTAAGACGGGTAAAAAAATCCCTGACAGAACAGTTGACTCTAAAACTATAAAAGGTGGATATCATACGATTTCCTTTCGGTTTCCAGCGTGGGCAACTGTTTGGTGCATTTCTGATGCTTTAGGAGAATTAATTCCCGCTGCCAAGCTTGATGTTTCTCCTAGTGCGACGAAAGCATTTCCATATTTTACCGTCAAAGGTGGAAGAAAATACTTGATAATGTCAGAAACCGCAGCCGAAGAAAATACTGATGCTAACGTTCCAGAAACTGCTGGGGAAATGGAAGCCTTAGCTACCCAACAGAACTTGAAAGCTAAGAAAGCTGCTGGCGGTGACGCTTGATCTTAATAATTCGGCTCTGTGGAATTTAGTTTGGTCGGCTAACGTGCAAGCTGAATTAGTGCCAGATAAACCTCGGTATCTTCCAATTCCACCCGTGGAAATACCTTTTTTGCTAGATTCCCACATAATCGCGGTGTTGCTGAGTAGTTCTACAGCACCGCCTTCATGGAAGTTCGGCGCATTTTTAAACCAAAAGATTGCAACAGGAATCATTGTTGGTGGTTTAACAGAAACTGACACGCATCAAGAAAAGATTTGGTTAAATCGAATTAGTCTAGTGATATTGCCAAGGTTAAGCTCTACTTATTCGCTTAACTTTAACATCCCGCACTGGTTTTATGACATGAGTTTAAAATTGTGGGTTTATAGTGGCGAAGAGAATATTTCCACTTTAAATGATTCCTTAGAAGAAGTAAAAGATAGTTTATCTAGTATTGAAAAAGTCTTAGATAAAATACGTAGAGAATTATAAAGGATGGCAGTTATTACGTTAGGATCGGGAAGCACTTTTAAGGCTTTGACAGCTGAAGGACTCTTGCTAGAGGTAATTACATATCTCCAAAACCAAGAGCTAAATATTTCTACTAATTCTTTTAACAAAGATTTTATCAAACTCTCCTACAACTTAGACACGATGATTGCTGTTGGCAGTTTTGCAATTCCAGCAATTCAGTCAATAGATGCAAATGGTCAAATAACTATAGCTGGAAGTGATTATCTCGAAAATATAACCTTTACCCCTGGTGATGGTGGTACATTTAAATCCCTAACACTGTCACAATATTTTTTAGAAATAGTTGCTTATCTGCAAATCAAAGAAAATAATCCAACTGCAAATCCGCAAACAGAAAACAATGTTTTTTCGTCTTACGATGGCGACGAAAAGACATTCTCAGGAACTATTAACTTACCCTTGTTAGTCTCCTTTAACGACACTGGAAATCCTATTATTACTGCCAAGGAATACTTGCTATAGATAATAATGAAAACTATTAAATCGGCAATCCTTGCTATAGATAATAATGAAAACTATTAAATCGACAATCCTTGCTAGCACTCCACTTCAACCAAGTATTTCCTTAACCTTCCAGGACGTGGGGATAGTTTTAGGCATAGCAGTAAGCACCTCAGCGCTTCTGATATTAACAATTAAAGCCATCAGTTACGTCAACAAAATATCTTTGTCCCTAACTCAAATTGAAAAGGATATAAAAGAACTTTCTACAAATACAGAAAAGACAACTCAACTTGAGCGCCGTTTTGACTTGCACATCCAGGATTATGGCAACCAAAAAGATGTAGCTCACATGCTACTCGGTCAGTTAGACGAAAAAATTAATCATAAATTTAAGCGGCTGCTTTTTTACTCTCGTGAGATGCAAAGATTTTTGCAAAAGGATACGAGCTTCCAAATCAGAGAATATGAAGAAACTAGAGAGGAAGAGTGATTATGGCTGATTTCCCCACTTTTGGCAATGCCCAACGGTCGGCACCACTTTTTCAAAAAGAGTTATTCCCGAATATTGAATTTGAAACTAATGTTAGCAGCCCCCCATCATCTCCTAAAACTGTAATTGTTAGAGTTTCAATTGTGAATTTAAAAACAGATTTCGTTGCTAGTACTCTTGATAGAATTTTCCATTATTCATTAGAAACTTCAACCAATGAATTAACCACTTCCAGCATCCAAGTAGAAACTGGTACGGCGGCTGATATCCATTTTCAAATTGACATTGCTAAAGCGACTAGTCAGGGATTCTCAGCACCGATAGGGGGAGTTAGCACCCCTATTTACACAACAATCAAAATAGCTAACATTGACATTCTCATTGAAAACTTACAAGTCCCTTCGCTTGCCTCTACTCTTGAAAGAATCAAGGCTTATATGGTTAATGCTGTTGCTAACGATTTAAATCCTTGAAAATATGAACTTAGCAAACCAAATTATTAAATATATGCAAGCTAAAAACTACACGGTTTTTAGTGGACAGAAGAATTATAATATCGTTTACGTTGAGGGGATGAATGAAAACGGCACTCTCAATGATGATGCACCAAATGTATTTAACGATCGCCGGATAATTATCGAAGTCGTCAACGACGTGGCGGCGATCGTTAATCACTGGCAGGCGACGACAGAGCCGGGGGACTATTACACTTATTATCCGATGAATCCCAACGGCGCGGCGCGAATTGCTTTTGGACAATATCAGGCTTGGCAAGTTGGCATTCATGGGAACAGCGAGCCACATGAAGCGCTGATCCAAGTCAGGCGGGTGGAAGTTTGCCGCGACTTGAATAAGGATTTTAAACGCACTGGGGATAAGCGCGAGTGGGGAATATTCGGCATTAACCAACATTGGGGATACGATGCACCCGTTGGAGATATTAAAAATACTAGTGCTGGTTGCTTGGTTGGGCGGCGGCGTGAAGGTCATCGCGAATTTATGGAATTGGTGAAAAGCGATCGCCGCTATCGGATGAATAATGACTATGTATTTTATACAACGGTGATAGCCGGTGATGACCTACTCAAGACGTGAAGTAGTCAAGATTTAGTCAAAAATTATGATAAAAAATAATAAAGTGATTGCTAGCGCGGGATACAGGCTTGCTTGCTTTAGGACTGAAAATCCTCGTGTCACCGGTTCAAATCCGGTTCCTGGCATATTTTTCAACCGAATAACTAGGTATACAAGCACCTAAAATCATCTTTTGGCTTAGTCAAAGAAAATTTTACTGCTTTGAGTAACCCAAAACAATCGGTGCTTGTGGTCGTTCGCTGCAGTGCATCATCAACGCGCTTTCGAGTTGATGGTGGCGCTCGTTGATCCAATGGTGGTAAAGTTCGGTGTGAATTTGGGCTGAATGTCCCATTTGCTGGGCTGCTAGAGACACGTCAAGTCCAAATTCTAAGGTTATCACCGCCCAACAGTGGTGTACATTAACTAATTATTTGTCAATTTAACAAATTTTTGTCACAGTATTATAAATACCTAAAACCCTTACATAGCAAGGATTGTGTCAGGGTTTTGTCTATTTAAGACAGTTATACCCATCCAAATCAGTATTCACCAATTAGATGTCAAATGCCAGATATTTCACAATTTAATTGTCACTTACCAGAAACTTGGAAAAATCATGACTTTTCATAAATTAACAAATTATTTGTCAATTGGCATAGTATAATACAACTATGTTTTGATAAAACACTGTATGCAAGATGCAGAATTTTCTATAACCTCTACGACTTGGGCAAGCTCGGCAGATGTTAATAACGAACTTGCTGAAGCAAACGTTATTGTTTCCAAACTTTCGGATGAAGCTTTACTGAAAATGGAGGTTATTCAAAGTCTTTTAGAAAATAGCGATCGCACTACATATACTCAAAAGCTTAAGGAAGCGGCAGAAAAACTTGGTAAATCAGTACGTACAGTGCGACGGCTAGTAGACAAATGGGAACAGGAGGGTTTGGCTGGACTGGCGCAAAATCAACGGCTAGATAAAGGGAAGCACCGAGTTGATGAAAACTGGCAAGAGTTTATTTTGAATACTTATAAGGAGGGTAATAAGGGAAGTAAAAGGATGACTCGCCAACAGGTATTTATCAGAGCTAAGGCGAGGGCTGATGAACTCGGAGTTAAGCCTCTTTCCCACATGACGGTTTACCGGATTTTACAACCGTTAATAGATAAAATTGAGCAAGCTAAAAGTATTCGCAGTCCGGGTTGGCGTGGTTCGCGCTTATCAGTTAAAA
>JBPCQW010000609.1:0-3761 GCA_050997715.1 Hassallia sp. | reverse complement strand
AATTAGGGATTTGATCTTTTTCTTTGGAGAAAACACAGGAAAATGGTAAATTTGTATCTTTATTCCAGATTTTCGCACTTTTATTAATAACTAACTCCTAATTGTGACAAAAAAGAAAACGCTAAATCACAATCATCGGTAAACCTATCGTGAGAGGGAAGTTTGCATTTTGCCGGAACGTTAGTAATAATTTGGATACTTATTATTTAGAATCTGTTTTTTACTTTTATGAATCGTTCCGCTTGTCTTATTTTTAATCCGGTTGCGGGTCAAGGTGATCCAGAACAAGAACTGGCACAAATTCGGGAAATATTAGAGCCAGAAATTGACTTAGATATTTACATGACTACTGAAGAAATCGGTGCTGACAAACTGGCACAGCAAGCAGTTGAGCGTGGGGTAGATGCGATTATTGCTTCTGGGGGAGATGGCACCCTTTCAGCTGCTGCGACTGCGGTAATCGGTACTAATATTCCTTTTGGTATCATTTCACGGGGAACAGCAAACGCTTTTGCTGCTGCTTTGGGCATTCCTGATTCGATCGCCGCTGCCTGTGAGAATATTTTACAAGGAGGAACTCGGAGTGTAGATGTAGCTTATTGCAACGATCAGCCGATGGTGTTGCTCGCAGGTATTGGTTTTGAAGCGGAAACTGTAGAACGTGCCGACCGAGATGCGAAAAATCGGTTTGGGATGATGGCATATATTTTAGCTGGATTGCAAGAATTACGCGATTTAGAACATTTTGATGTCGAAATAGAAACTGATGAGAAGATAATTAAAACGAATGCTGTAGCGGTGACGGTAGCAAATGCTGCACCTGCTACTTCCGTTTTGGCTCAAGGACCGGCGGGAATTATTGTTGATGATGGTTTACTCGATTTAACTATAGTGGCACCGGTGAATAAGGCAGGAGCGATCGCTGCAACATTTCATCTGTTTCAAACCGCTTCTGCGGGTATCCCAGTTGAGCGAAATGACATCGGCTATCTGCGCTCTAAACAATTCAAAATTACCACCGAACCACCCCAAAAGGTCGTCTTAGATGGTGAACTAGTTGGAACAACTCCGATTGAGATTAAGTGTGTTCCCGCAGGTTTAACCGTTTTTGTGCCGAAGCAAGAAGAAGTTGTACCTGTGGAAAAACTAGAAGGACTTCCTAACCTGACAATTGAGATGAAAAATACACAAGATACCCCATCTGATACTTAATTTTCAGTCCTTAGATGTAGTAGCAAGGAAAGGGAGGAAAGCAATTATTAAGTTATTTATACATTGGATTTTACTCTCTAAAAATCCTTGATTCAGCTTTTAATATTTGATTTCTTCCCTTTTTAGATGAAATGATGAAAATTTGGGATATAAGTTGTATCCATTCTGCTTTTTTATGCCTGTTAAATAGCAAAACCCACGAACTGAGTAGGATTGCGCTACCACTTAACTATGCCAATTAATTATAAATTTACAGCTTACAAGTAATTAGAAGAGATTCTAATTTGCCACTTTCGGATATATTTACCTCAACCTTAATGTAGATACAACTTTAACAATAGCTTCATAACATGGGAATAGTAATGTTACATCAAATTGTGATACTTGCTACCTGTCTGCTGTAATAAAGACTTTACAGGTTAGATTAGCAGCAAAAGATTGTTTATCAAAGTTTGATTTGATACTCATCTCAACGTAATTTGTGTAACACAACTAAAACAACAAAAAGCTAATTCGTTTATTGTTTGCCTTGGTAATTTAATTTTTTTTATAAAAAACATAAGAAAAATTAATATTTAAATAAATTCAACTTTTTAGGTTCATTAATAAAAAAATTAACAAGAGGCTACATGAATGCGAAAAATCCTAAACAAATATTTGAGCTACAGCTAAAAGGGGAGCAACCGAGCAAACAATTCTCTAAGAGCTTTGTGGTATCGCCCTGGCAACAATTACAATTATTGAATCAAACTCTGAAGACGTTTTGGGCAACATTACAAGAACAGCACGCGGTTATAGAAGAATTGCGCTGTTCAAATGAGGCACTGATAGCGACTTGCAAATATCAAGAAGAAGAACGACGCCGCTACCAAGAGTTGTTTGACTTTGCACCGGATGGCTATTTAGTAACGGATATTAAGGGTACAATTTCCCAAGGAAATTATGCCGCTGCCAAGCTGCTGAACATCGACCAAAAGTATTTAATAGGTAAAAAGCTGATTAGCTTCATCCCAGAGGCAGATCGTCAAGCATTTCGGGTTATGCTGACGCAACTTTATGGTATGAAGCGATTACAAGAATGGGAAGTGCGTTTGTGTAAGCGAGACAATACGTTTATTGATGCGGCACTCACAATAGTAACTGTGTATGATGCAAATCATAGGGCGATCGCTTTGCGTTGGCAACTGCGAGAAATCACCGCACGCAAGCAAGCTGAAGAACAATTACGCGAACTACAAATGCAAAACTTGCAATTAGTAGAAGCAGATCGGCTCAAATCACAATTTTTGTCAATCATGTCCCACGAGTTGCGTACTCCCTTAAACGCGATTCTCGGATTTTCTCATGTTTTGCTACGCCGATTACGTCCGAATGTTGAGCAGCAACCATTAAACATGGTGGAAAATATCTACAGCAATAGTAAGCACTTGCTGTCGTTAGTTGAAGATATTTTGGATTATACTAAGCTGAAAGCCAAATGTTTGGAATTGCAGTTAGAAACGTTTGACTTAGGAGAATTGGTCAAAACGACTGCTGAAGAAATGCGATCGCTAGCGGAACACAAAAATCTAGATTTGCAGGTTTACTTAGCTCAACCGAGCATTTCTGTAGTCAATGATCCCAGCCGAATGCACCAAATTATTGGCAATTTGCTGGATAATGCAATTAAGTATACCGAATCGGGTAGCGTGGTTATCGAAGTTATGGAACTGCCCGAAGATAAGTTAGCGATCGCTGTTGTCGATACTGGAATTGGTATTGGTGAAAAAGATTTAAAGTTGATTTTTCAAGAATTTCGTCAAGCAAATCAGACTTTAGCTAGATGTAAAGGAGGGACAGGTTTAGGACTGGCAATTACTGATGCTTTAGTGCAACTAATGCAAGGAACTATCTTTGTAGAAAGCAGTTTAGGGCAGGGTTCTACCTTTCGGGTGGAATTACCCCGCACTTTGTCGGCAAAATAAACAGGACTTACAACAAAGGCAGAGGGCAGAGGGCAGATGGCAGAAAGTAAAAAGTATAAATAAAAACTTTAGTTCTGAGTTTAAAGCTCAGTAAAAATCAATAATTATACCGAGACTGCTTGCAGCGAGGTATAAAACGTCCTTGTTTCAATCCCACTCTTTTAAGGGTGGGTTCCTTCTGCCCTCTGCCTTCTTCCTTCTGCCTTCTGAAGCTGTTAGACCTCTCAAACCCTTATTCCTTTGTTTCCTCTGCGTCCTCTGCGGTTCGTTTTTCCGTTATTGCTGCGTAATAAGTCCTAATAAAGAATATCGCGCTCACTCAAAAACAACACCGCGATAAATTTCTGCGATCGCTAATTCGATCCCAACTGACTCCAAGGGAATTGATCGCTCTAAATCGTTAAAATCACTGAGCAACCAACCTTGAGTTTGTTTGCTGTAGCGTTCTATAAAAGGTTCATCCTGCTCGATTAATAAATATTCGCGAAAACTCTTAATTGATCGATACATCCGAAATTTACTTTCGCGATCGTAATCTGCTATAGAAGGAGATAGCACTTCAACAATCAAAATGGGATTCAAGAC
>JBPCQW010000321.1:0-5692 GCA_050997715.1 Hassallia sp. | reverse complement strand
TTCCGAACACGAAACGCCGAGTTCAGAACTCGAAACGTGAAAAAATAAGTGCGATCGCTACTCTAATTTTAGATTATTGAGGAAAAATATCCTTGACAGAAACCGAATAACGTGTATATGCTTTTATCCCAGCGTCAGCACTCCTGCGGGAAAATCTGCTACCAGTCGCTTTGTCTGCAACCAACGTACACCCAAGAGGATATCTTGCAGTTCATCTCCTCCCAATGCTGGAATTGCAAATTCCTCTTCATCTAAAAACACGCTTCCTTGATAAAGATTAAATTGTACTTCGCCTGTTGCCGTTCGCATCTCTTCTTTTTGACTTTCGCGCAACCATCCCAAACTAAAAGCGTCTTGATTTTCAATCGCCAGCCAACCGGTAAATCCCGTATCTAGAAGCGCCTGGACTGGAATTATATCACCATCAGCAGAAATTAAACCGATTTCAAAAATTAACTCACCCTGGCTGTTAAATTCTCCATAAATCATATTTTGCCACAGGCTCCAGTCTCATTAATTCGCATCATCAGACGCATAGTATCACCAAATTGCTCGCGAGCTTTCTGCCTGGTGACATTTTCATCTGGCTCAATCAAATAATCTCCGCTTTCTGGCTCAATTACAATAAACCAGTTGTAGTGGTCTTTGATAAGTTCTGGTTGAACTTTGTCAAAAATCATACGACAACGCTGAGAAAATAATTCATCTTCAGTTTTACGTCGTGCTTTCTCTTCGGGTGAGAGTTGGTTTTCTGGAAATACTCGTCCTCGACGCGGGATGCGGTTAGAAGATAGTGTCATGTTTTTTACTCGCTTTGACAAAGAAATAATTTGCTTATGAATTGATTTTATCTAAGACGAGTGGATGAAAAAAAGCGATCGCCTGGGAAAGATTTTCTCAAGCGATCGCCTTTTAATTAACTACAAAAATTAACCTGCAACAGGTTCTAACAACTTGATATTCGAGAAGATAAATTCTTGAGTTGAAACTTGTCCTTCTGTTTGGGTGCGAATTTCGCGCCGATTAAGGATAAAATAGTTATCAACCTTTTCATACTCGTCTGTAAATTCGCTTCTACCGCCTCTTTGTTCACCCGTTTTCGGGTCGTGGTATACAGAGTCATAAGTGTGGGATAAATAGCCCTCACCAGTATCGTGACTGCTGAAAGTATTAATGGTGACAAAAGTACCATGAATTAGACGGTGAACGAAGCATACTTCATTATTGCGGACTTTGTACCCATCGCCCTGAGACTTCCCACCGACGAAAATCTCCACAGCACCAGTTTCGTCAGTTTTACCATAGCTGAACGTATTCGTGCTGTGGGTTTGTTCAAAGCTGCGACGGACACGGTGAATTGCTATTTCCCACGCTTGACCGTGAATAATTTTCTGTGCTTGCTCATCTTCGACATCAAACACTTCTGCTTTGAGATCGGCGTTAACGCGAACCTTACCACTAATTACCTTATCATCCTCCTTAAAGGTGATATCTGCGGTGTAACCGGGAAAATTTTGATCCCAAGTGTAGCGGTTTTCATAAGCAGCCTGGAAAAGTTCTTGGGCAGAAATTTGTGTAACTGTCATTTAGTGTCCTATCGCTACTAGTTATTTTAACGTTTTACATGCACTGGTATTAGCATAGAAGTAATTATGGAGCCTTGCCTAGTCCCCAACTGGGTACACTTATGCCTAATTCTCTTCATAGCGTATTTCATGCGATCGCCAACGCCCAAACTGAGCAAGAACTTAAACTTGCTGTCATGGACACAGTTGGCGAACATTTTGGTGTGCAACGTTGGGGTATTTATCTGTTTGATGACCACACACCAAAGGATGGTATTCAAGATATCCCGGATGTGTGTATAGAAAGCAACCCTATCGGACGCTATGTAGTCGAGCGTCATGCACCCACTCACGAACAATTAATATTATCCCCAACAAGCTGGAAGCAACTTTGCCCGCGTCAAGACCACGAACACGTTATGACCGGTCCAATTATTTGCGATGGTCATCTGATCGGAACCCTCAACCTTGCCCGTTTTAGCGGAAATCCTGCCTTTGATGCCAACGATTTAGCCGACCTGAGTGCCTTGTGCTTGCATTTGTCAGCAAAACTCGCAACTTTACGCACCAAATCAGTAACATTTAATTCTCAGTTAGCAAGTAGCCTGACACCACGAGAATTAGAAATAGCTGAATTAGTGGCGCAAGGTTTAACTAATGCGGAAATTGGGACAAAACTGTGGATTAGCCAAAATTCAGTTAAGCAAGCTTTGAAACGGATGTTTCGCAAGCTGGAAGTTTCAGCGCGTGCGGAGATGGTGGCGAAATTACAGGATGTGCTGAATTGATAACCATAGCAAAACTGGGAGCATCCCATTGGAGTCTAAATTGCATTAATCTTCGATGTCAACGTCTGCATATTGAGCAAAAGAACCTAAATCGTGTACTTCTCCTTCCTCAGCTTGTTGAATCCCTCGCTGTACAGCGGCTAGTGCTTCTGGATTTTGCCATAACCACTGCTGTTGTTCATGAATGTCTATTGGGTCTAATAAAATTTGTCCAGCGTCATTGAGCATCACTCGGTAAAATGAGTGTTTTAGCGTTTTCTCCTAGTATTATGCCACCTTGCGTGTCACAAGAAACCGCCTCTTTAATGAGGCGGAAGTTTTCATTAGTGAGCATGGGGCTTTTTCCCTTTGAATATCTTTTTTAAACTATAGCAATCTCTTTGTTCAGCGTTCGCTTATCAATCCAAAGTCAATCCCAGCAGTAACCGCACCACCTGTAATAAAGGGCTTACGCACGCACAAGAATTTTTTGTAACATTTTTAGCTTGCCAACTACCACTAGATTTTGCTAAATTAACCAAGTTGAAGCTAAAAATCTTAGTTTTCAATTCTCTTGGCTAGTATTCAGGTGTTGCAGTCACTACTAAACAAAAGTAAAAGCGAAGTTTGAGTTATCGGGTGATGTCACTTTCATTGAGTGGAACATCCCAGCAATCAAAATCGCAGTTGTTCAGTTCCTTAAAAATCGGATACATGAAACAAACGCAATTGTGGTCTGTTGTCACTTTGTCAACAACTGTTTTGGGGCTACCGTCAGTTGGTCGTGCTGCAACAACCAACGGAAATTCTACCACTCCGGGCGAGACAGCTTCTAATGATGCGGTGAATGTGAAAAAGCCGCAATCGTTCAGGGAAAAACTTATTTCCCGTGATATGGTTACTCAAATTCATGCTCATAACTTAGCAGGTCGTCACGCAACAACGCTGTATATCCGTAATATTCCGTTTCTTACCTTTGTTAGTCAAGCCGATATCAGCAATTCAAATGAAAGAGCGAGTGCGATCGCTACTAAAATCAATCAACTAATCACAGACAAAGTTGATGCCAGCCAAATTACGGTAAGTTGGAAAGCCGCAAGCTATATCATCAAAGTCAATGGTGAGGAACTGGTAGAAATCGATGGTGACACAACACGTTTACCAGATACAACCAATAACCTCTCACAAGATGCGTTGCAAGCCACCAATCGCTTGCGGAGACTAATTGATGTCGCTCATGCCTTAAACCAGATTGATAGTATGCCACTTCCACCCCAAGAACCGATTAAACAGCCACAACAGGTGAAGAAGCCACCACAGCAAAATACTACTGGGCAAGTGCAAGCCACCTCTAAAGGTATGGCTTCATATTACAGCTATGAAGGTGGTAATCGGACTGCAACTGGTGAGAGATTTAATCCCCAAGGATTCACCGCAGCCCATCGCAGCTTACCTTTTGGTACGCGAGTTCGTGTCACCAACACTGGCAATGGTCGTTCTGTAGTGGTGCGAATTAATGACCGAGGTCCATTTATTCGCGGTCGATTAATTGACGTTTCTGTAGGTGCGGCAAAAGAATTAGGAATGATTAGCAGTGGTGTTGCCGCAGTGAAAATAGAAATTTTGAGTAATTAATAGACATAGACGTGGAAATTAATTCTGCGTTGCCCGAAACCCTTGTAGAGACGTTCCGGCGGAACGTCTTTACGTGTATTTAATAACAACGCAATCTGCTGTAAGCTATTAGCCATAGGTTTATAATCTATGGCGGGTAATGCTCTTGTGTTTATCCATTCTTAGCGGAAACAGTACCAAATCCGCCCCCACCAGGGGTTTCGATTACAAAAACATCTCCTGGTTGCATTTCTACTGTTGCTGTGCTATCTAAACTCTCTTGGCTTCCATTCTGACGTTGTATCCAATTGCGTCCTACTAGTCCGGCTTCTCCACCATTTAAGCCAAAGGGACGAACAAATCGATGTCCAGAGAGAATATTAGCTGTCATTGGTTCGAGAAACTTGATACGGCGAATCACTCCATTTCCGCCGGAATGTTTTCCTTTACCGCCGCTATCACAACGAAGACTAAAGCTTTCTAAAAGTACAGGATACCGGGTTTCTAATACTTCTGGATCGGTGAGGCGGGAATTAGTCATGTGAGTTTGGACACCATCAGTACCATCAAAATCAATTCCTGCGCCGGAACCGCCGCAAATGGTTTCATAATATTGATAGCGATCGTTTCCAAAAGTAAAATTATTCATCGTTCCCGCAGATGCAGCCATCACCCCCAAAGCACCATATAAAGCATCAACAATGGTTTGCGAAGTCTCCACATTACCTGCGACTACTGCTGCTGGATAAGTTGGGTTAAGCATACAGCCTTCAGGGATAATAATTTTTAGGGGGTTAAGACAGCCGGCATTCAAGGGAATATTATCATCAACCAGAGTTCGGAAGACATATAAAACTGCTGCTTGAGTTACAGCTTTAGGAGCATTGAAGTTACTATTTAGTTGCTTTGATGTGCCTGTAAAATCAATTTTAGCGGTGCGACTTTTTCTATGAATTGTTACTTTAACTTGAATTTGCGCTCCGCTATCCATCTTATAAGTAAATGAACCATCTTTTAAAACATCAATTGCTCGTCTAACTGCTGACTCGGCATTATCTTGCACAAATTTCATGTAAGTTTGAACTGTCTCAAGCCCATATTTGGAAATTATTTTCCGCAGTTCTTGCACTCCTCTTTCATTGGCGGCAATTTGTGCTTTAAAATCAGCTATATTTTGATCGGGGTTACGAGCCGGATAAATATGATTTGAAAGATGCTGCCTGACTAATATTTCTTGAAAATTTCCCTCTTCAACTAAGAGAAAATTATCAAATAAAATTCCTTCATCTTCTACCGTGGTACTGTGGGGAGGCATGGAACCGGGAGTAATTCCACCGATATCAGCTTGGTGTCCGCGAGAAGCAACATAGAAAATGATTTCTTTTCCGTCTTCGTCAAAAACAGGGGTAATTGCAGTTACATCAGGAAGATGCGTTCCCCCGTTATAGGGATTATTTGATAGATAGACATTTCCTGGTTTTAAGGTGTCGCCTTTATCGTTAATTAAACTGCGAACACTTTCACTCATTGAGCCTAAATGTACAGGAATGTGGGGGGCATTAGCTACTAATAATCCCGAAGAATCAAAAATAGCGCAGGAAAAATCTAGGCGTTCTTTGATATTTACCGATGCTGCTGTGTTTTGCAGAACAATCCCCATTTGTTCTGCGATAAATTGATAGAGGTTTTTGAATATTTCTAAGCGAATTGGATCGGGTTGAGATGTTGTATACATTTTTAACTCCT
>JBPCQW010000571.1:0-3354 GCA_050997715.1 Hassallia sp. | reverse complement strand
TTTTAATTGTAATGTGGTTAAAACTGATATTTTGCAGCAGTGCCAGCAACCACCAAGGGTTATAAACCCTTGGCTGATAGCGAAAGTCCTCTTAAGAGGACTAAACTTTATTTGGGGCATTAATTTTAGTCCATTTTAATGGACTTAAGCTATTAGCCTGGAAATTGATTTCCAGGCGGGCGATCGCTAACCTTGCATTCCCCGCAACACAGCTGTGATAATATCCGATGGGACTTCATCAGTCACGGTCACTACACCAAGCTGCGTTGGCAAAACAAACCTAACTTTACCGTCTTTGACTTTCTTATCGCTTTGCAACGCCTCAATTATCGCTTCAATATCCACTCCATCGGGTAACTTTGTCGGTAAACCGGCTTTGGCAATCAAAGCATCTTGCCTTTGTGTATCTTCCTTCTCCCACATTCCCAATTCCGCAGCAATTTGCCCTGCTGCTACCATCCCAATACCTACAGCTTCACCGTGATTTACTAAACGATAACCTGTCAAGCTTTCTACGGCGTGTCCGATGGTGTGTCCATAATTAAGAATTGCCCGTAGTCCGGCTTCTTTTTCGTCTTTGCTGACAACATCAGCCTTAGCTTGACAAGAACGAGTTAAAATGCTGTCGATTAATTCTGGCTTAACGTAGCGGTGTTGATTTAAGTTCTTACTCGCTTCCATTTCCGCGAATAATTCCGCATCCCAAATCACACCGTATTTGATAACTTCTGCCATTCCTGCACGGAACTCTCGCATCGGCAGGCTTTTTAAGACTTCTGGATCGATTAAAACCAAACGCGGTTGATGAAATGCACCAATCAAGTTTTTCCCTTGGGGATGATTTACGCCAGTTTTGCCACCGATCGCCGAATCTACCATTGCTAAAAGCGTAGTCGGCACTTGCACAACATTAATCCCCCTGAGCCACGTAGCAGCCGCGAAGCCAGTCATATCACCTACGACACCTCCCCCCAAAGCTACCATAGTTGAGGAGCGTTCTAGGCGATTTTCTAGGGCGGTATCGTAGAGTTTTTGGATGGAGTTCAGGGTTTTGTAGCGTTCACCTGGTGGAAGCATGGAACTGACAACTTCAAATCCAGCAGCTTTCAAAGATGCGATCGCTCTTTCCCCATAATGCTTAAAAATCGTCGGGTTAGAAACTAGCAGTATCTTTTTACCTAACTGCAAACTGCTCATCTGTTCGCCGAGATTATCTAGATTACCAGATGCGATCGCAATCTCATAAGACTGCTCCGGTAAATTTACATTAATACTGTCCATCACTAAACCCCCCTGTGCCCTCTTTTATCGCATTCTACGCAGGTGCAGACAAGAACACAAGGGGGAAAAGTGATTAATAACTGTTGACTAATGCTTGAATAGATATTAGTAAAGTCTTATGGAGAAAGGTAAATGTTTGCTGTGATATCTTATATTGGCTTTTTGGCTTTGTTCTTTGGTATAGCTGTTGGTCTGCTGTTTGGTCTGCGTAGCGCGAAGATTATTTAATTAATGATTATCTCACGCAAAGGCGCAAAGGCGCAAAGGTTTTAAGAGCGTCTTTGCGTCTTTGGGTGAGATTTAAGCGATAACAGTTTGAGTTGCTAGCTTATCGCGAGTTTTCGGAGGACGCATTTCTAAACCAAGTAAATTGAGCATTTCTTGGTCGGCGTTGTATCCTGGGCAAGGAGTGGTAACGGTTAACATGTGTCCGTCGTCGCTAGAAAAGATGGAATTTGCCCCTGCCATGAAGCATAAGGCTTGTTCAACTTGGGAAAGTCTGGCTCTACCTGCACTGAGGCGGACGTCAGAAGCAGGCATTAAAATACGAGCAGTGGCAATCATTCGCACGACATCCCAAATGGGGACATCTGGCTGATTTTCTAATGGTGTGCCTGGAACTTGGGAGAGAATATTAATTGGTACGGACTCTGGATGTGGTTGTAGTGTTGCCAGAGTGTGCAACATTGAGACGCGATCGCCTATTGTTTCGCCTAAACCAAGTATACCGCCAGAACATACAGTTACATTTGTCGAGCGGACGTTATCGATTGTATTGAGGCGATCGCTATAAGTCCTGGTTGTAATGATAGTGTTGTAATATTCTGCTGACGTATCCAAGTTATGGTTATAGGCATACAGTCCGGCATCTTCTAAGCGCTTTGCCTGAGATTCGGTCAGCATTCCCAGAGTGCAGCACACCTCTAAACCTAATGCTGTCACCTCTTTAACCATTTCTAACACGTCTTCAAATTGGGAGTTATCGCGTACTTCTCGCCAAGCTGCACCCATACAAACACGACTAATACCACTATCTTTAGCTTTTTGGGCGATATTAAGTACTGTTTCTTTTTCTAAAAGTGCTTCTGGCTTAACTGCTGTTTTGTAGCGAGAAGATTGAGCGCAGTAGCTGCAATCTTCTGGACAAGCTCCTGTTTTAATCGAAATTAGCTTGCAAACTTGAATTTTTGTTGAGTCATGATATTGACGATGCACGCTAGCAGCTTGATAAATAAGCTCTAGCAATGGCGTATTATATACCGTCCAAATCTCTGAAGAGTCCCAATCATAGCGTATTCTAACCGACATCACTATCCTTGTGGTAGAGTGGATTTATCAGAAGTTTTCACAGTCCCAGGAATCTCCAAAGCTCCAATAGAGCGTTTGGGCAAAGCCAATCGAAATGCTGCTAAGGTTCGCTTACCACCGTTCCTGCTGAATCTTTCCGCTGTAGATATTAGACATCAGCTTATCACTTTTGGGCATGGGGCAATGGGGAGAGGGGGGGATGGGGGGATAAGGGGAAAGAAGAATTATTCTCGTTGTCTTCAAGGATTCCCCTCTGTCCCCCTCTCCCCAATCTTTTTTTTAACAAAATAGTAATAAATAGCACAATTGTCCTTAACAGGAACTATTATATAAACCCGTTGGGTGTATTTAACGAGGTGTTGCTGATTGACACTTTTGTTTTCGGCTGAAACTCAGAGCATCAACGTTTCCCTTGTGCTTTGATGCAACACCCTAAAATAAAAATACCCTGCGAGGGTACTGTAAAATCGATAGCGGACTTGTTGAAAATAGAAATAGAGAAGATTTTCAACAACACAAAGCAGGAATACGCCGTTGGTATTGGTTTTTCCCTTTTTTCACTCTTTGGACTTTAAGGCATTTCCCATCACCTACTTTCAAAAAGGAGAACATCTTGATGGCTAGAAACAAAAACAGAGCGTTAGGGTTTGACTGTAATCATCAAATTTATTCTCGATGCCCTATTTGTTGTATCGTCCCACCACACATGCTGGAAAAGGTTGCTGTTAATGGCAATCCTGAACAGCGTCAGTGGGCTTTTCATAC
>JBPCQW010000568.1:0-11334 GCA_050997715.1 Hassallia sp. | reverse complement strand
ATCTACCAAACATCAAAAATTTACTTTCTCTTTCCTGGGTATGAAGCTTCTAAATATCCCCCTTCAGATAGACTTACTGACAAAGATAAATCTTTGCAGCATACTATACGTAAGGATCGCTTACTAGCTTTCGATTAGCCTTCAAAAATTCATGTCGCTCAAGCAGACATTGCGAACCTAAACACGGTTGAGTGAAACGCTTACGCAAGCCATACAAAAGACAACAAATACTATTTTAACTTTACCGCGCATCTTCCCTGCACAGGTGTGGCTCTAATTCTTGTATAAGCTGTTCACGAGTGTAGACAAAAAAGCGCCGATCGCTCTTGTTTCTTTAGCTTCTACCGTGCATCGCATTTGCCCAACACCACCTACTCGGCATCACCGATGAGGACAAAGGATGACCAGAAGAAAGGATGACTATTAATTTGGCTTAACTTAGCTTGGCGCAACGCTTCACCCTTGCTCATCCCCTGTTTCAGGTTCTGGTAAAACTGTACCATGATTTCCTGGGTCGTTTTATCCTCAATGCTCCAAAGATTGGCAATAACGGCTCTAGCTCCTGCACGCTCAAACAGGTAGGCAAGTCCGGTAATTGGTTCTGCGCCATCACCAATCAATAGTTTCCCTTTAGAATCAGTATTTAGGGCAGTTTGGCAGGCACTGAGGGTGATTAAATCAGTGTTGCTCAGTCCCAGCAGGGCTGCATCAGCAATGTTGAGTTTTTGGTCAGCAAATAAAAGGACATTCTCTGACAAGCCTAATTTCGGGCAGCCTCCTCGCTGGAAACAGCCATGCGTTGCCAGGTGTAGCAGAGGAAAGCGAGGAGCCTGAGTTTTGAATGTGGCGAGTGTAGCTTTGTTGCCAATTATAGCTTCACTTCCTGGCAGGATTTGAGTAATGCTGTTGACCTCAATTTCAGATCCAGGCAGTGCCAAGGGGTTTTTAGGAATCGGGTTGCCAAGAGCTAGAACCTTCTTGGCAGATATTGGGTTTTTTGTCTGAGTAGCTTGGAGAGAATGGGTAGAGAGACGAGTAAGGTAGCTAACGGGGTATTCCTGAATCAGGTATTTGTCGGTTTTGCTGTTGTAGAGGGCTTCAAAGGGGATGTAGCGGAAAGTTCCAGTGGCGATGATGCTAAGTTGTTTGGGGTTGGTTGCCTGAATTTCAGCTTCAACTGGACGAATCAGCAGATTATAAAGCTTTTCCAAGTTGTCAAGGTATTTATCATCAAAGCGATTGGTTAATTGAGCATGGGTTTGGGTGACTAAGTTATCGAGTTCGACGGGATTAACAGCTACAAGCTTTACTGTCAGCTTGTCTTTGGTCAAAATAAAGAGAGCTTCCCCGGTGCGATCGCTTACCGCTCGTCGAATCGGTAGAGCTTGGTTTAAAAACTCCAATGCTTTCTGGGGCTGCCCAATGTCGCTGTAGACCGCACCGATATTACTCAGAGGATATCCTAGTTGACAATTAAATAGACAAACCTATACACTTATAGACAACTCTATAGGTGTTTTATGTTTAAGCCTCACGAATTCGCAGCCAAGATTGGCGTATCAGCTAGCTTAAACAAAGTCGCAACCGCAGCTCAAAAGCACGGCATCACCCAATACTAGGCAAGATAGCTGCTCGGTTGCACCTCCGGAGCGTGAGTATTTAGGACTTACGCACTCCTTCACGGACGGGACGAACCGCAGAGAACGCAGAGTACACGGAGGAATAAGAGGAGCGAGAGGTATTTTACGTAAGTCCTAGTATTGTCTCCATCGGTGGCGATCGCACGGTGAGAGTGAGACTTTGGATTACCTCGATATAATTAACACTTCAATAGGAGGCGATAATATGTTCTCTCGGTCTCTTGTTTTTAACCATTTACATTATTTTAAGCTTTTGACACACCAACTCAACCGCCAAATGTATGGCTGCTTTCATCGAAGTAGCATCAGCAATTCCCTTACCTGCAATATCAAACGCTGTCCCGTGATCCGGTGAAGTCCGCACAAAAGGAAGACCGATAGAAGTATTAACTGCTCTATCAAATGCCATCAATTTCACAGGTATTAAACCTTGGTCGTGGTAAAGTGCTAAATAAGCATCAGCAGGATTTTTAATTGCAGAATTTCCATACCAAGCTTGACCAGGCTTGACCCACATTGTATCTGGCGGGATGGGACCATCTAACTGAAATAATGGGCGATTTTTACGCTCTTGTTCTAACCAGGGAATTAGCCAATCTTGTTCCTCATGTCCCAATTGTCCCTGTTCACCACTGTGAGGATTTAAACCAGCGATCGCTATTCTTCCTTTTTGTATCCCAAAGTCTTTTTCTAAGCATTCCACCAGCAAATCTAATTTCTTCGTCATTAACTGCGGTGTTAATACCTGGGATACTTGACTTAATGGAATATGTGTGGTGGCAAGTAAAGTGCGGAGTGTCCAACCTGTGTGAGGCGATCGCGCGACAAACAACATCCCAAAGCGGTCAACTCCAGATTTTTCCGCTAAAAGTTCAGTTTGACCTGGATAATTATAACCTGCCGCCTTCCATGCAGATTTGGCGATTGGACCAGTGACGATCGCATCGAATTTACCAGATAGTGTGTGAGCGATCGCAGTTTCCATATAAGCAAAACTAGCCGCACCACTAGCTACGTTACCAGTCCCCATGATAATTTCACCTTCAGAATGCACATCCAAAACCGACAAATCAGCCGGATTTGCCAAAGCTTCTAAATTACCACTTAAATTCAACTTAGTATAAGCTTGTATCAGTAAATCCTGGCTTCCTACCACTGTTACATCACAGTGTTTGCGAACATCAGGATCTGCCAAAGCCTTCAAAATCACCTCTGGTCCAATCCCAGCCGGATCTCCCAACGTCACCACCAGACGCGGACGCAATTGTTTATGAAATGTTAACTTATCATCTAAATACATATAATTTAAAATCCTCCTCAAAAAGCGGAAATAATATTAGCGACTGGGTAATGGAGCATGGGGCAATTTGAGGAGCGGGAAAGGTAAAAGAAAAGGGACTCATGGTGAGAAAGAAGAAATATTTCCCCCCTGTCCCCCTGTCCCCCTGTCTCCTGTTCCCCAATCCCCAGTCCCCTGTCCTCCTGCCCTTCTGGTAGACTTAGTTTATATAAATTAACCATTCTTAGAGGAGAATTACACCAATGAGCGAAATTGTGGCAGCAGCTTTGTTACCCGTTGCTTTAGTCTTCATCGGCTGGGGTTTGGGTGTATTGTTACTGAAGATTCAGGGCGCAGAACCAGAATAATCGTTCTACTGAGCCAATATTAAGAGGAGAGAGGCGATAAAAAAAGTCTCTCTCACCAGATCGGTTTGTTAAAAATATTGTAAACTTTTGTTTGCATATGCGAGTCTGATAAGATTCTATTAATAAAACTTTAAGATTTTTTACAAAGCCCCATGACATTATTAATCGTCGGTGCCACTGGCACCTTGGGAAGACAAGTGGCTCGTCGTGCTATCGATGAGGGCTATAAGGTACGCTGTCTTGTCCGGAGTGCCAAAAAAGCTGCATTTCTAAGAGAATGGGGTGCAGAACTTGTACCAGGAGACTTGTGTTATCCCCAAAGCCTCACAGCCGCACTTGAAGGTGTAACCGCAGTCATTGACGCTTCTACATCTCGTCCTACCGACTCACTGAGTATTAAACAAGTAGACTGGGATGGCAAGGTAGCATTAATTCAAGCGGCTCAGACTGCGGGTGTAGAACGTTTTATCTTCTTTTCCATTCTCAATGCCGATAAATATCCAGAAGTACCGTTGATGGAAATTAAGCGGTGTACAGAACTGTTTTTGGCAGAGTCCGGCTTAAATTATACTATTTTGCAGCTGGCTGGCTTTATGCAAGGGTTAATCGGTCAATATGGAATTCCAATTTTGGAAGGACAACCGGTTTGGGTGACGGGTGAATCTTCTCCCATCGCTTACATGGACACTCAAGACATTGCTAAGTTTGCTATTCGCGCTTTGAGCGTTCCAGAAACAGAAAAACAAGCCTTTCCTGTGGTGGGTACTCGCGCTTGGAGCGCTCAGGAAATCATTAGCCTGTGCGAACGCTTGTCTGGAAAAGATGCCAAAATAACGCGGATGCCCTTAAACCTGCTGCGAGGAGTGCGGAACATAACACGGTTCTTTCAGTGGGGGTGGAACGTCGCAGACAGACTATCCTTTACAGAAGTATTGGCAAGTGGTAGACCGCTAAATGCCTCAATGGATGAAGTATACAAAGTGTTTGGGTTAGACCAACAAGAAACCACCACCTTGGAAAGCTACCTGCAAGAGTACTTCAGCCGAATTATGAAAAAACTTAAAGAAATAGACTACGAAAAAACTAAAGCCAAAAAGAAGAAGGAAAAAAGAAGCCCCTTTAAAAAGACTTCACGTTAGTTAAGATTCGGGAGTCGGGAGTCGGGATTCAGGAGTCAAGATTCAAGAGTCAAGATTCAGGATTCAGGAGTCGGGAGTCAGGAGTAATTAGCTTGATTTTTTGACTGCCCCATACCCAATGCCCCATGCCCAATTCCCAATGACCAATGACTACATTGTCCAAAATGTGTCACGATTAACATAGTATAAAGCATCGCTTAAAGTTGGATATTTGAATGTGCCGAAAGCAGGCATTATTTACAACGACGTTAAACCGATAGCGAGTCGCGTCGCTATGGAACTGCAAGACAAACTAACCGCAGCCGGTTGGGATGTTTACGTCACATCTGGTATCGGTGGTATGCTGGGCTACTCTACTCCAGAGAGTCCTGTATGCCACACTCCGATTGAGGGTCTGACACCCCCTGGTTTTGACTCAGAAATGAAGTTTGTCGTGGTGTTGGGGGGAGATGGGACTGTTTTGGCAGCCTCTCGCCAAGCTGCGCCCTGTGGCATTCCATTGCTAGCGGTGAATACTGGTCATATGGGGTTTTTGACTGAAGCTTACCTCAACCAATTGCCCCAAGCAATAGAACAGTTGATGGCGGGTGAGTATGAAATTGAAGAGCGCGTAATGCTTACCGTCAAAGTATTTCGGGGAGAGTCGGTGTTGTGGGAAGCCCTCTGCTTGAATGAAATGGTGCTGCATCGAGAACCGCTAACCTCAATGTGCCATTTTGAAATTGCCATAGGACATCATGCGCCAGTAGATATTGCCGCCGATGGTGTGATTATTTCTACACCAACGGGTTCTACAGCTTATTCGTTGAGTGCTGGTGGACCGGTGGTAACTCCAGGGGTACCTGTGTTGCAATTAGTGCCGATTTGCCCTCATTCTCTGGCTTCTAGGGCGTTGGTGTTTCCTGATAGTGAGCCAGTAAACATCTACCCAGTAAATATTCCTCGCTTGGTGATGGTGGTGGATGGTAACGGGGGGTGCTATGTTCTGCCACAGGATCGGGTATATTTAGAGCGATCGCAATATACTGCTCGATTTATTCGCTTACAACCGCCAGAGTTTTTCCGAATTTTACGAGAAAAATTAGGTTGGGGTCTACCCCACATTGCTAAACCAACCTCGGTAGAATTACCTTAATTTGTGACTGGGGACTGGGGACTGAGGACTGGGAAAAAAATAACAAAAAGCCTTGCACCTTACCCTAGTCCCTAATCCCCAATCCCTAATCCCCAGTCCCTAATCCTCTGAAATTTTAAATAAGTTATTAAAATTGTTGCATCTGCGAATTTAATCGCCGATACTTGAACGTGCGTTCAACATGGTAGACAAAGTGCCCAACTAGGATTGCTCTATCATCAAAAACACGTAAATTGCACTTTTACCTGATGTACAGACGTTTGGCAGCACAGAAGATTGAATCCCAAATCAAAACTCCACGCATTAATATGACGCTTGCTCACAAAGATTGTGTTTTGGTGATTGAAAGCGACGAGAATCTAGCAAATCAACTGACTTGCGATTTGCAGGAAGCTGGCTACGACTCAATTGTGGCACATGATGCCAACAGCGGTTTTCAATACTGCCGCGATCGCCAACCTGCTTTAATAGTTGTAGACCGAATGCTCACAGGAGAATCTGGACTCTCTTTGTGCAAAAATCTGAGAAATGCCGGAATGCGATCGTCCGTGCTAGTGTTAATGGCACGCGATACAATCGATGACCGTGTTGCTTGTCTAGAAGCCGGAGCCGATGATTACTTTCTCAAGCCTTATCGTTCAGAAGACTTTTTAAAGTTGATTCGTCTCTATTTAAAACCAGATGTTGATACCACAGAACAGTTACGGTTTGGCGATCTGATTTTAGATATAGCAACCCGCCGCGCCATACACAACGGGCGTGCAATTGACTTGACAATGAAAGAATTTGAACTCTTAAAATACCTAATGGAACATCCCCGTGAAGTATTAACCCGCGAACAAATTCTCGAAAATGTTTGGGGTTACGACTTTATGGGCGAATCTAATGTCATCGAAGTGTATATTCGCTACTTGCGTCTGAAAATCGAAGAAGAAGGTCAAAAACGCCTGATTCAAACGGTGCGCGGTGTCGGATACGTGTTACGAGAATCGTAAATAGTTGGGGGTTAGGAGTTAGTCGGAATTTGAAAAGGGCAAAGGGTAAAGGGAAAAGGGGAAATGCCCAATTCCCAATGCCCAATGCCCACTAGCAACGCTCCAACTAACAACCGTTAACCATCAACTAACAAGGCTCCAACTAACAATCAATTAAAACTCTATGATTCGTTGGCTTCTTTTACTACCAATGCTCTTAAGTGTTGTCCTGATCAGCTGTTCTGAACCAACACCAGCTAAACCCCCCAGCACTACTCTCGGTTCTCAATTATCAGCCTCAGCACCTTCTGGTCAAACACTACCGATTTCTGGTGTTGCCATTGTTCCTAATGGCACAAAAATTAACTTGGAGGTAGCGCGGACACCAAAAGAACAAGAAATAGGGTTAATGTATCGCAAGGTTTTGCCTTCGGACAGGGGAATGCTGTTTCAGTTTCCTGACGCGCAACCAGTCAGTTTCTGGATGAAGAATACTCTTATACCGTTAGATATGGTCTTTCTCCGAAAGGGGGTAGTGCAATATATCGCAGTTGGTGTACCTCCTTGTACTGCCGATCCTTGTCCTAGTTATGGTCCAAAGACATTAATCGACACGGTTATTGAACTGCGTTCTGGACGCGCTGCTGAATTAAGTTTAAAAGTGAGCGATCGTGTTAAAATTGAATTCCTCAACTCCGGTTCTTCTCGGAGATAGAGGTTTCAGTAAGCCGAATTACGTTGTCACTAAAAATGTCAATGTTAAAGTTTTAGTAAAAAATGCATCACATGGTCTAGTAAAAAAATTACTTTTGACCTAATATTTTATAAACATGCTAATCATCACAAAATCAAGCTATTTCCAGGGCAGGATAGCAATTTTAACATTTGATGGGAAAAAATATTCCTTTTGGCGTACGTGTAAATAGTCGTTAATAAGAGAGTATAACTATGGAATCTTTCTTACTACAGGTGTAATCAATTAAAGCACTATAGTAAAAATGATTAAATAAATTTCATCTGATCCAAGCGCTAGTTGAAAATTAACTAGACAATAAGCGCTAAAATTTATATTTGCCAAATGCTTTTAACAGAAGGCTTTGTTAGAGGAACACGACATAAACTGTGTTGGAGTGTTAATTGGGTAACAACACAGTCACAGATGAAATACTGCTGATAGGCTAGAGAAAATCTTGAATTCATGTATGACAATACACTTTACAATAGGGAGGTGAGATACAAATGACACCATCAACATATCCTAGACTTATTCGTTTTTTACAGGACGATTTAGCAATTTCTACCGCTTCGCTAGCGGTTGCTCTTCGTCACCGAGAACAAGACCCAGGTCCTTTGCCAATGATTCTTTGGCAATATGGATTAGTTACTCTAGAACAGTTAGAACAAATTTATGATTGGCTGGAGACGGCATAGTTGTGAGTAGTTGAAGGAGAATCCACTTATGCCACATCAATGCCTTTTACAAAGGGTGATAGATAAGGAAATTAACTGCACGGTTTTCGACTCATTTACATACAAATTTAGAGAGCGAGTTGAATCATCCAACTCGCTCTCTTGATTTAGTTAATTATAAGTGCAAATTTTTGAGTTTAAGAAAGAAAGACTGACTAAAAACTCTTTACTCCTTAATTTTAATCAATCAGGAACGACAACTTTCTGAGAATTTTGATGATTGATTGACCAGCGGTGGTCAACTTCTTTAGAGGAAAACTGGCAAATTTCTTCTAGGTGTTTTTGTTGTGCCGCAGCTTTACGGAGTGTAATAATTAGCTGATTCACCTGATGCCGTAGTTCGGGGTTTTGACTGACTGCTGACATTGTTTGTCTTTCTAAAAGTTGCAGTATCAGTTCGTAGTGGATAGGTGAAGGCAGAGGAATTTGCTCCATAAAGTTAATCTTATATTTAATATTTGATTTGGGATTTTCTATTAGTTTGAGATTTTTATTTGATAAATGAATCTTTACATAGCGAAGAACTATTTGGTTAAAGCCGAGGTTTTGTAAATGATGAAGATTTGGCAAACAAAGGTGTCGCAGTTTACTTACCCAAACAAGATTTTTATTTTACGAATCCTTGGGAAATAATTGAGCGATCGCTAATTCTATATCTGTTTGTTTTATCAAAGATTCTCCTATTAGTACCGCAGATGCACCTGCTGTTGCCACTAAATTCAGGTCATCTGTGTCATGTAATCCTGACTCGCTAACAACTAAAATATTCCGTTCTTGCAATTGGCTACTTCTTGCTGTTAGCAGTTGACAAGTAGTTTGCAAGTCTACGGAGAAATTTTCTAAGTTACGATTATTGATTCCTATTAAGGATACATTATCTAAAGCTAACACGCGGTCAAGTTCGGGTAAAGTGTGGACTTCAATTAAAGCTGCCATTTTCAGTGATTTAGCAATTTTGATAAAGTACTGCAAATCTTGATCGCTAAGTATAGCGGCAATTAACAAGACGGCATCAGCACCTTTAACACGCGCTAAAAACATTTGGTAGGGATAGATGACAAAATCCTTACACAATAGGGGCAAGTCTACGGTGGTGCGAATGGCGGCTAAGTTATCAAAGCTACCTTGAAAGAACTTTACATCGGTTAGCACAGAAAGACAACTAGCACCACCTCGCTGATATTGTTGAGCGATCGCTACTGGGTCAAAATCTTCTCTGAAAACTCCTTTGCTGGGAGAAGCTTTTTTAACTTCCGCAATCAGCGCAGGCTTTGTTTTACCTTGTCGCAAAGCAGCGATAAAATCGCGGGTTGGGGGTACGGCAAGGGCTTGACGCTGCAATTCCTTTAACGGCAGCTTTTCGCGCATTTGTTCAACTTCTATCTCTTTCTGCCAGACAATTTCCTCCAAAATGTTGTTAGGTGCCGCATCAAAAATAGCAGATTGATAGCGGATTACAGATACATCAATAGCTCGGTTAGGATGAAGACGACGGATTTGCATAATTTTGGGGACAAGGGGACAAGGGGGACAAGGGGGACAAGGGAGACAAGGAGAACAATTCTTTCCCCGCATCTCCTTGTCTCCACACTCCCTAAGAGACGATCGCTCGTTTGTATGCTTCATCCAGCACTTCGGAAAGTGTGGGGTGAGCGTGAACTAAATGAGCGAGGGTTTGCACAGATTGGCGATTGGCGATCGCTGCTGACGCTTCGTGGATTAAATCACTAGCGTGCATTCCGAAAATGTGAACGCCCAAAACTTCGCCTGTGTCTTGACGATAGACCACTTTTGCTATACCATCAGCTTCACCTTCTGCTAGAGCTTTGGAATTACCTTTAAAGTAAGTCCGTGCTGTTCCGACTTCAAAACCGGATTCTTTGCCTAAATCCTGAGCCGCTGTTTCCGTCATTCCTACATAGCTGATTTCTGGATGCGTGAATGCCGCCGCCGGTATACTGCGATAATCAATTTCTCTGTGTTTGCCACAGATATTATCTACAGCTATGATACCTTGAGCCGAAGCTGCGTGCGCTAACATCATTTTGCCGTTGGCGTCACCAATTGCCCACAAATGCGGCACTACTTCACCTGCTGACAGTACAGCCATGCTGTCGTTGACGGGGATAAAGTTGCGCCGATCTACTTCTACACCCACAGATTCTAAACCAAGATTTTGTGTAGCGGGGATGCGTCCTGTGGCAACTAGACAAGCATCCACTTCAATGACATCGACATCTTCTTTGGTTTTGAAATCTGCTAATTCAATTACCACAGGTGAACCGGGAATGACTTTTTTAGCGTATATCCCCACTTTGGTTTCAATGTCGCGGGGAGTAATTAGCACACGTTCTGCAAGTTTGGCGATGTCGCGGTCAAATCCTGGCATCAACTGGTCGAGGGCTTCAATCATGGTGATTTCACTGCCCAAAGCCGAGTATATATCAGAAAATTCTAAGCCGATGTAACCGCTGCCAATAATTGCGACCCAATCTGGTAGAGATTCTAACTTTACGCCTTGGTCGCTGGTAAAGACAGTTTTGCCGTCTACTTCTATGCCTGGAGGTACGAAGGGAATCGAGCCGGGTGAAAGTATGATGTCTTTAGCTGTGATGGTTTTTTCACCGCTATCTGTAGTAACACTGACTTTTTGGCTTCCGGCTAATTTTCCCCAACCCCGGATGATATCAACTTTTAGGCGTGTGAGACTGTTAGTTAAATCGCCTTGGATTTTGGATACGAGATTGTCAGCGTGGTTGGCGATCGCTTGGCGATCGAACTCCACATTGCCGACTTGAATCCCCAGCGATTTCAGGTGGTGGGCATCTCTTAACTCTCGCACACGTCCAGAAGCCGCCAACAGCGCTTTAGACGGAATGCAGCCCCGGTTTACACAGGTTCCCCCCATATCCGCTGCTTCGATAATCGCTGTTTTCAAACCACAGCTAACGGCGTGTAGGGCAGCGCCATGTCCGCCTACACCCGCGCCTATAATTACTAAATCGTAATCAAATCCCTGATTCACGTTCGTTTCCCCGTCGTGTGCTTGGTCTCTTTATTCTCATCTTCACAAGCAATCAATGCAACCCCCAGGATTTTTTGGTGTTGCTAAATCAAATTATCATTTACGCACTTGTGGCGAAGATATTAATACAATACTTCACTATAAACTACCTTTAAGGAATATCAAAAGTTGCGTGAGTGTTTACATTTGCGAGAGCAAATTATCATAGTTAGAATGAGAGCCTATCCAAAACCAGATAATAACATCTTCTTCTTTGATGCCAACTGCACGCCAGTCTTTGCCAATACGTACAGAGTAAATTGGT
>JBPCQW010000534.1:0-3019 GCA_050997715.1 Hassallia sp. | reverse complement strand
GGCTTAAACAAATAAATATATAATCGAATAAATAAGAAAAATAATCGCACTTCTGTCAATGAGTTAACAATCTTTTATGAACTAGACTAGCTAATACTTAATTAATATTGAGTCACTCGTATCCCAGTGATTGCCATAAAAAATGGGCAATAATGCCCATTAATGTTTACCTGTAATATTAATAGAAACTGTTAAGCTTTATTCCAATCTGGTAATGTTCCAAATGCTAATCTCTTAACATCATCGTAGGAAATATTGAACTCAACCATGCTAGTTTCTCCATTTGTAAATAAATCCGGTAGTGTCATGAAAGCCTTGCTAGACAAGAGTTATAAATAATTGTTTAGTGAGAATTTAAGCTGCGTAGTCATTATGTAGTCACTGGGGGGAATAAATTATGTATTTTTCACGAGTATACGAGTGAAAGTGTTGACATAGAGACTTTTGAGAATAATCAAGCAACTTTTTAGTATAGTCAAAGTGCAGTCATTTTATTTAACTTAGTATGAAAAAAAATAAATTAGACAACTTACAGCCATATCAGCCAATGGGCAAGAAGGCTCTGGCATCCAAACCACTTTGCGTTAAAGTCTCTTTGGAGCTAGACCAAGCAGTGCGCTCCCTACCAGATACCTCTGCTTGGCTACGACGAGTAATTGAAGAGGCTGCAAGAGCAGAAGGAATTTACGACGGCGAAGAGGATTAACTGTGAGCAATAGAATAAATAATTTCTTAAGTTAATAACCTACTCCCGGAATGCCCATATTGTGTCGTACCCCCTTATTAGCTTGTCAGTATTTTTATACTTTTTTCAGATAAAAATCATATTTTAATTGTTAGTTTGCTTTCGTTGAAGGGATTTATAGATAAGTAGGTAAGAACTTTAAAGCCATTATGGACTCCAAAAAGAAAGCTAGAAAGGTTGCCAATATTCTTGTGAAAGCTATCGTTAAGAAGGGGGTAAAAGATATAGTATCTTATGCTTTACTGCCAGTGATAGGGGCAGCGATGATGACCGAAGGCGCTGATTTACTTGATGGAGTTAAGGAGATAATGGGCGTATTCTCTGACAGCGACAAAATTGCTTAAATAAACTTAGAGGAAGCTCTCTAAAACTTAAAGAGAGCTTCTTTCATAGGGTGTAGGTGTTGCGGCTCGCAAACTTGGTAGAATCCCAACTGTTTAATCAAAAATGAAAGGCAAGTGCATCAAAATCAAAGTGAACTGTATATCCTCTGTACAAAAAATTATAAGGTTACGTCTTTCCCCACGAAGCATTCTTCAAGTGCAACACAAGACCAAAAAGCTGGCTCTAATGACAATTTTGATGAGTCCCACAAGCGAGATTCACAATCCCACGAACGAGATTTACAATCCCACGAGCGAGATTCACAGTCCCACGAACGGGACATTCAACCGCCAGAACCCTTTTTATATAAAGATTCTGAAGTCCTTCAGACTATTCAGATTATTCAGACCAACCAGACCAGGGCTGGTGATGAAAAAAATCAACAAGAAGAGTATTCGCCAACTCAAAGCGTCCAAGAATCACCAGAACAGGTAAATTGCCAAAAGAACACGAACGGTCAACTACAACGCTTAAATTCAGTTCTAGAAGTGGGAGAAACCAAAGAACCGAGTAATTCTCCATCCAGAGTCGATACCCAAAAATCCACACCGCGCAGTGATAATGATTCTCGAATTCCCGCAAACTTAAAAGCGAAGCTGGAGGAGTTAGAGATTCCTTTGGATAGCAGGGTAAGGAAAGTGATCGCATCTTATGACTTGAGTCAAGCTTATGGCGCGGCAGCTCATGTCGAACGGACTTGGGAGACAATCGACAACCCGCGTGGCGTGTTCTTGTTTCAGATTGCGAGGCAACCGATTGAGCCGCTAGGAGCTAGGGGGCAAGTCAGGCAAGCCTCTGAATTTGGGTGGACGCTGGATTTTGTGAAGCGTATGTACCCAGATAATTGGCAGGAGGCAGCGCAACATTTTGGCGTGGAGGTGCAAGTATCATGAACAAACCAACTGATACTCTGACCAATAATGGCGCTTGCTATAATGACAATTCGTTACCAGAAAGTCTCGCAGCCGAAGTTGTTGAACTTGCAGAATTAACTGAAGATGAACAAAGCGATCGCTACCACCTAGAACGCAAGGTAGAACGAGCATTTTATGAAGCTGGCAAGGCTTTGATGGAATTACGCGATCGCCGTCTTTACCGTTCCACTCATAAAACTTTTGAGGAATATTCTAGAGATAGATTTAGTTACAATCGTTCCCGGTCGTATCAACTCATTGATGCAGCAGGCGTTGTAGACAATCTGCATTTATGTCCACAAATTGTGGACATTTTACCGACAAAAGAAGGGCAAGTGCGATCGCTTACCCAACTTGATCCAAATCAGCAATGTGAAGTGTGGCAGCAAGCTGTAGCAGAAGCTGGGGGAAAAGTGCCATCGGGTCGCATCGTTAAAGACATTGTGCAGCGAATTCGGGAGCGTACCAAAGTTCCCAATCCCTATCGCGTGGCTGAAGTCTGTCAAATTGTCGTTAAAGATAACCCAGACTTGCGGGGTAAGGGCGGATGTTGGTGTATTGTCACTCATTTGGGTGATTACAGTTGCACGGTCACTGCTTGGGATGGGCTATATACTTTAAAGTTGGAACATTTGAAGTCACTTGACTACTCAGATATGGAATGCGAACAAATGAATTTGGTGTGTGATCGTTTAACCAAACTGCGTAACAGCGGCAAATTGGAAGAGGCGGCAACGAGTTTGTTGCAGCATATTGGTCAGATTAAACGCCCGTCTTTAACACCCCTTGAAGAAGAACTGTTGGGTGTGTTGGAGACTGTGTATGAGGTTGAAGCAGGATAAATAGAGCGATGGTGAAAAAGTACAGCTAAAAAAGAAAAAATTTCTATATCTGGTGAAATTCCGGAAAGTTTCATGGTAAACCTGTATCCAAGGTCAACTTGCGTAACATACTTAGCCATGACCAAGGACTACTC
>JBPCQW010000512.1:0-3352 GCA_050997715.1 Hassallia sp. | reverse complement strand
ACCACAAAGGGGCTTACACCCTCTTGCCAAATTACATAACTTAAGCGTAAATCTCCATCTCCATATAATCTGGAGTTGCCCACTACTCCAAACCAGTCAGGACGCTTAGACCACAAAGGATGACGTATATCGTAGTAAAGATTTAAATCGCTGGCGACGAATACCTCATCTGGTCGATAATTAGGCGGATGAAAGGTATCTCGCAACAGTTGAGGTTGAAAATCATGAAATTCGTCGGGCAAACCTGGCTCCTTTGGATCTTCACTCGGAAGATCATACATCGTTGGTAGAGCTTCTTTTGGAGGAAGAGGAGGGTCTACTTGGTACATAATAAAGAACAGAGATGACCAATTAGCTATAGCTTAACTGATAGTAGGCGACTGACTGTTACTGTTTGACTTAGATTAATTACTAGATAAAGGAGAACAATGTTTGCGATCGCACTCCAAGAGCAACAATACAAAACCTACATCCTCAAGGATGAAAGCACTAATTCCCAGTTAGAGGTTGTACCCGAACACGGTGGTATCATCACAAAATGGCGCGTCAACGGTGAAGAAATTTTCTATCTGGATGCAGAACGCTTTACTAATCCAGAATTGAGCGTGAGAGGTGGGAATCCGATTTTATTTCCCATCTGCGGCAACTTACCAGATAATACTTACACTTCTCAAGGTAAGCAGTATACTCTCAAACAACATGGCTTTGCGCGAGATTTGCCTTGGCATGTAACGAATCAAGTGACCCAAGATAAAGCTAGCCTTACCGTAGTCCTCAATAGCAACGAGCAAACAAGAGCGGTTTATCCTTTTGACTTTGAAGTGGCTTTTAGCTACCAGATGCAAGGTAATATTTTAGAAGTTCAGCAGAATTATACAAATAAATCATCTGAACCGATGCCTTTTTCTTTTGGGTTTCATCCGTACTTTGCGATTAGTGATAAAACTCAGCTAGAATTTGAAATCCCTAGTAGTGAGTATCAAGACCAGAAAACCAAGGAAATGCATTCTTTTAAGGGGAATTTTGACTTCAACCGCGATGAAATTGACGTTGCTTTTAAACAGCTAACGAGTCAATCTGCTAGTGTGACAGACCACAGCCGAAAGTTAAAATTAACTCTAGATTACGATGATGCTTTTCCCATTTTGGTTTTTTGGACGTTGAAAGGCAAAGATTTCTACTGTCTGGAACCGTGGAGCGCTGCTCGAAACTCGATCAATACTGGCGAACACCTGACTATACTTGAACCTGGGGCTAGTTGCTCGGCATCTTTCAAATTAACGGCAAACTTTTTCTAAACCCCTTTACAAAACTATAGATATATATGATATGATAGCAAAGTTGCAAGTTTAAAACTCAACGGGTCGCTAACTCAACGGTAGAGTACTCGGCTTTTAACCGATTAGTTCCGGGTTCGAATCCCGGGCGACCCATATAAAAGGAATAATTCACGGATTTTTAGTAACAGTAGTGCGATCGCGCGTACTTTGCTGCAAAGAACAATTGGACAACAAGGCACGAAGAGCGATCTCCATGAAAGTTTATAGTTGACTTCTTGCAGTCACCAGTCCCTTATAATCAGGCTTGAAGGTGGTAAAGTTTTTCAGCATTAGCACCCGACACTAGTTATAATTTCCTAATAAGTTGAAAAAATTAAGATTAGCGTAATAATTGCGCTTGTCTCAAACCGACTAGCTGACTACCCACATTAGGAGGACTATCTATGGCGCTCGTACCAATGCGGCTCCTGTTGGATCACGCTGCTGAAAACGGTTACGGCATTCCGGCGTACAACGTGAACAACATGGAGCAGATTCAGGCGATCATGAAGGCTGCTCTAGAGACAGATAGCCCCGTGATTTTACAAGCTTCTCGTGGCGCTCGTTCTTATGCTGGGGAAAATTTCTTACGCCACTTGATTTTGGCTGCGGTAGAAACCTATCCTCAAATTCCCATTACCATGCACCAAGATCATGGTAACAGCCCTGCAACTTGTTATTCGGCGATTCGTAACGGCTTCACCAGCGTGATGATGGACGGTTCGTTGGAAGAAGATGCTAAATCACCAGCAAGCTATGAGTATAACGTCAACGTCACCCGCGAAGTAGTGAAAGTAGCTCACGCGGTTGGCGCCAGCGTTGAAGGTGAACTCGGTTGTTTGGGTTCTCTAGAATCTGGTATGGGTGAAGCTGAAGATGGTCACGGTTTCGAGGGCAAACTCGACCGCGAACAACTTTTAACTGACCCCGACCAAGCTGTTGACTTTGTAGAGCAAACTCAAGTAGACGCTTTGGCTGTTGCGATTGGTACTAGCCACGGTGCTTACAAGTTTACCCGCAAGCCGACCGGAGAAATTTTAGCAATCAGCCGCATCGAAGAAATTCACAGCCGTTTGCCTAACACTCACTTGGTAATGCACGGTTCTTCTTCGGTTCCCGAAGATTTGCTTGCCATTATTAACAAATATGGTGGTGCAATTCCGGAAACTTACGGTGTACCTGTAGAAGAAATCCAAAAAGGTATCAAGTGCGGTGTCCGTAAGATAAACATCGATACTGATAACCGTTTGGCAATTACCGCTGCTGTGCGTGAAGCTTTGGCTGCAAATCCCAAAGAATTTGACCCCCGTCACTTCCTCAAGCCTTCGATTAAATACATGCAGAAGGTTTGTAGCGATCGCTATCAGCAATTTGGTTCTGCTGGTAACGCTAGCAAGATTAAGCAAATCTCTTTAGATGACTTTGCTGCTAAGTATGCTAAAGGTGAACTTAACGCTGTTACCAAGGCTACTGCTAAGGTTTAAGGTAAGATGAGCGCTGTTAGCGGAGCTTTCCCGTAGGGTAGCGCTCACTACGGTTTGTTTATATTAAGACTATTTAACCGGGTTGGAATATTACCCGGTTTTTTTGTGTTATTGGACGGTGAGGAAGGTTCTCATTCCGGCTTTGAAGTGTCCGGGTAGGTTGCAGACGATGAGATATTTACCTGGAGTTAAGTTAACTTTGAGTGTTTTTGTGGCACCGCTTTTTAGGTCATCTTCTTCAATCTCACCAATTTCTTTTCCGGCTTTATCTGTATCTAAGCGTCCATCGCTGCTAACTGGTAGTTTATCAACAGTCAAGTCTGTTTTGACAACTTCCATTTCGTGAGGCATTTTACCTTTGTTAGTAACTACAAATTCCACATCTCCGGCTGGAACTGTTGACTGAGATAATTCAAACTTCATCTGCTATATAAAAACTAGACAAGTCTAGACATTTATTTCTTACTTCAATGGGAGCATGGGAGCGGCTATCCCTCAGTAAGCTTTCACGCTTTAGCCAAACGTGATAGATTAATCGCAGCATTCAAA